>DASSWM010000304.1:0-8515 GCA_035704865.1 Agrococcus sp. | reverse complement strand
CGCCGTACTGCGGCTGCCCCGGCGCGCCGTAGGGCGGCTGACCGGGAGCGCCCTGCTGCGGCTGGCCCGGCTGGCCGTAGGGCTGCTGGCCGTACGGCGGCTGGCCGGGCGCGCTCTGCGCGTGCCCCTGCGGCTGGCCGTGCTGCGGCGCGCTCGGCTGTCCGTACTGCGGCGCGCTCGGCGTCCCGTGCTGGGGGGCGCTGGGCGCCTGGCCGTAGCCGCCGGCGGCCTGCTGGCCGCCCTGGTCGAACGGCGCGGGCTGGCCCGGCTGGCCCTGCTGCTGGCCGTGCTGCCACTCCTGGCTCACGTCGCCGCCGGGCTCGCTGAACGCGGGCTGGCCGGGCGCCTGCGGGGCGGGGTCGGCAGCGGGGGAGGAGAAGGACTGCGCGGGCTCGCCGACCCCGGGTGTGCCGGGCGCCGCGGGCGCGCTGGGCGGTGCGTGCTGCTCGTCGGTGACCGAGAAGCCCTCGACGGGCTGCTCGGCGTCGCCGTGCTGCGCAGCGGGATCGTGCTCGTCGCGACGAGGTGCGTTGGGGTCGGACATGGCGTGCCTTTCGTGAACGGTCAGCGCGGAATGCCGGGCATTCCACTGGGCCCATTGTGCGCTCCTTCCCCTGAGCGTGGCATCCGAACAGCCGCGGCGCGGTACGATTGGCAGTCAGCGGCAGAGAGTGCCAGGGCGCGGGCCCACCCCGCGGGAGCGAGCGGAGAGGAGCGCGGATGGTCTCGGATCGCGGCCTCGAGGTGCTGCGCGCGATCGTGCAGGACTACGTCGCGCTGCGCGAGCCCGTCGGCTCGAAGTCCATCGTCGAGCGCCACGCGTTCGGCGTCTCCGCCGCGACGATCCGCAACGACATGGCGCTGCTGGAGGAGGAGGAGCTCATCGCGGCTCCCCACACGTCCTCCGGCCGCGTGCCCACCGACAAGGGCTACCGCGTGTTCGTCGACCGGCTGCAGCGCATGCAGCCGCTCACGCACTCGCAGCGGATCGCCATCACGCGCTTCCTCGACGAGGCCGTCGATCGCGCCGATGTGCTCGACCGCACCGCGCGGCTGCTCTCGCAGCTGACGAACCAGGTCGCGCTCGTGCAGGTGCCCATCCGTCGCCACGCGCTCGTGCGCCGCGTCGAGCTCGTCGCGGTCGTCGAGCACCGGCTGCTCGCCGTGCTCATCCTCGACTCCGGCAGGGTCGAGCAGCGCGTGATCGACGCGCAGCAGCGCATCGAGCCCGACGAGGCGAGCGCGCTCGGGCGGGCCTTCACCGAGACGATCGCCGAGCTCTCGCCGACGGAGGCCGTCCAGCGCCTCACCGCGGCAGCCGCATCCGCCCCCGGCTCCCTGCGCGCCGCGACCGCCGCGGTCGCGCACGCGCTCACCGAGATGCTGCAGGTGGGCGGCGGCGACCGCATCGTGATGGCCGGCGCCTCGCACCTCGTGCGCGAGGAGCGCGACTTCCACGGCACCATCACCCCCGTGCTCGACGCGATCGAGGAGCAGGTGACGCTGCTGCGGCTGTTCGACGAGATGGGCGTCGAGGGCGAGGTCGCGACCCGCATCGGGCGCGAGCTCACGGGGCCGCTGGGCGAGGCGTCCGTGATCGCCTCGACCTACAGCACCGACGGCATCGAGGGGCACGTGGGCGTGCTGGGCCCGACCAGGATGGATTACGCAGGGAACATGGCCGCGGTGCGCGCAGTGGCGCGCTACCTCACGCGGCTGCTGAGCGAGGACTGAGTGAGCGACCACTACGAGACCCTCGGCGTCGAGCGCGACGCCAGCCAGGACGAGATCAAGAAGGCCTACCGCAGGCTCGCCCGACAGCTGCACCCGGATGTGAACCCGGGCGACGACGCGGCAGAGCGCTTCAAGGACGTCACGCACGCGTACGACGTGCTGGGCGACCCGCAGTCGCGCGCCGAGTACGACCGCGGCCCGATGCCCGGCGCGGGAGCGTTCGGGTTCGGCGACATCTTCGAGCAGTTCTTCGGCGGCGGCCGCTCGAGCGGACCGCGCTCGCGCAGGCAGCCCGGTCAGGACAGCCTGCTGCGCGTCGACCTCGACCTCGCCGACGTCGTCTTCGGCGTGCACCGCGAGCTGCGCGTGCAGACCGCCGTGCGCTGCGAGACGTGCGACGGCGCCGCGACCGCGCCCGGCACGAGTCCCGAGCGCTGCATGCAGTGCGGCGGCTCCGGCCACGTGCAGCGGCAGGTGCGCTCGCTGCTGGGCAACGTCGTCACGAGCCAGCCCTGCGCGGTGTGCCAGGGCTACGGCACCGTCATCCCGCAGCCGTGCCCGACGTGCGCGGGCCACGGCCGCGTGCGCGCCGAGCGCTCCATCCCCGTCGACATCCCCGCGGGCGTCGACACGGGCCTGCGCATCCAGCTGCCCGGCCAGGGCGAGGTGGGCGAGGGCGGCGGCCCCGCCGGCACGCTCTACCTCGAGATCAACGTGCGCCACCACGAGGTCTTCAGCCGCGACGGCGACGACCTGCTCGGCACCCTCGAGGTGTCGATGCCGGATGCGGCGCTCGGCGCGCGCGCGACGGTCGAGGGCATCGACGGGCCCGTCGAGGTCGAGGTGCGGCCCGGCACGCAGTCGGGCGACGTCATCACGGTCGACGACCGCGGCGTGACGCGGCTGCGCGGCGCGGGCAGGGGCGATCTGAAGCTCGGCGTGCAGGTCGTGACGCCGACGCGCACCGACCGCCGCACCGAGGAGCTGCTGCGCGAGCTGCGCGAGCGCACCAAGGCGCCGGCGCCGCAGCTCGCGCACTTCAAGCAGGGCCTGTTCGCGAAGATGCGCGACCGCTTCCGGCTCTGATGGCCCACTGCTACTGGCATGAGGCGCTCGACGGCGCCGCCGCCGGCGACGTCGTGACGCTCACGGGCGAGGAGGCGCACCACGCCGCCGTCGTCTCGCGGATGCGTCGGGGCGAGCGGGTGCTCGTGAGCGACGGTCGGGGCGTCATGGCCGAGGGCGTCATCGAGCGCGCCGAGCGCGACGGCGTCGACGTCGTGCTGCAGCACGTCCAGGTGGTCGAGGCGCCGAGCCCCCGCATCGGGCTCGCGCAGGCGCTCGCGAAGGGCGACCGGGCCGAGCTCGCCGTGCAGGCGTCGACCGAGCTCGGCGTCGACGCGATCGTGCCGTGGCAGGCGCGGCGCAGCGTCGTGCAGTGGAAGGGCGAGCGGGGCGAGAAGGCGCTCGAGCGCTGGCGGAAGGTCGTGCGGGAGGCGGGCAAGCAGGCGATCCGCCCGCACCTGCCCGACGTGGGCGCCGTCGTCGACACCGCGGGGCTCGCGGCCCTCGCGCAGGACTGGCAGCTGGTCGTGCTCGAGCCCACCGCATCCGTCTCGCTCGCGCAGCTGCCGATCGAGCGCGACGTGCTGCTCGTCGTGGGCCCCGAGGGCGGCATCGACCCGGGCGAGCTCGAGGCGCTCGACGCCGCCGGCGCCCTGCAGGCGCGCATGGGCGACCACGTGCTGCGCACGTCGACCGCAGGCCTCGCGGCCATCGCGGCGCTCTCGGTGCGGCTGGGACGCTGGTGAGCCGTGCTGCCGGGGCGCCGATGCGCCGGATGCCGTCCAGCGGCGCGAAGGTAGGCTGACCGCATGGCTGAGCCCACCGTGTTCGAGAAGATCGTCGCGCGCGAGATCCCTGCCGAGATCGTGCTCGAGAACGAGCGCATCATCGCGTTCACCGACATCAACCCGAAGGCGCCCATGCACGTGCTCGTGGTGCCGAAGTCGCCGCAGTACCGCGACGTCGTCGAGCTCGCCGCGGGGGACCCGCACCTGCTGGCCGAGATCGTGCAGGCGGCGCAGGCGATCGCGCGCGAGCGCGCGGAGGGCGACTTCCGCCTCGTGTTCAACACCGGCGAGCTCGCCGGGCAGACCGTGTTCCACGCCCACGCGCACGTGCTGGCGGGAACGCTCGGAGAGGACTCGCTTGCCTGACGCAACGCAGTCGATCGAGATCGACGGCATCGAGATGGTGCGGCTGCTGGGGCCGCAGGACCGGCTGCTCACGCGGCTCGAGCACGAGCACCCCGACGTGCGCGTCGCCGTGCGCGGCAACCTCGTCACGCTCACGGGCCCCGAGGACGACGTGCGCGTCGCCGGGCGGCTCGTGCAGGAGCTCGTCGACCTCGTGCGGCAGGGCACCGACCTGAGCCAGACGGAGGTCGGCGAGGGCTCGCGCATCCTGCGGCAGGACTCCTCCCGCAGCCTCGCCGACGCGATCGGCGAGGCGATCCTCACCACCAAGGGCAAGTCGATCCGCGCGAAGACCGAGGGCCAGCGCGCCTACGTCGAGGCGATCGACACGAGCACGATCGTGTTCGGCATCGGGCCCGCCGGCACCGGCAAGACCTACCTCGCGATGGCGAAGGCGGTGCAGGCGCTGCACCGCAAGGAGGTCAACCGCATCATCCTCACGCGGCCGGCGGTCGAGGCGGGCGAGCGGCTGGGCTTCCTGCCCGGCACGCTCACCGACAAGATCGACCCGTACCTGCGGCCGCTGTACGACGCGCTCAACGAGATGATGGACCCCGAGCTGCTGCCCAAGCTGCTCGCGACCGGCGTCGTCGAGGTCGCGCCGCTCGCCTACATGCGCGGGCGCACCCTGAACGACTCGTTCATCGTGCTCGACGAGGCGCAGAACACGAGCCCCGAGCAGATGAAGATGTTCCTCACCCGACTCGGCTTCGGCTCGAAGATGGTCGTCACGGGCGACTCGACGCAGGTCGACCTGCCCGCCGGCACCTCGGGCCTGCAGGTGGCGGCGCAGGTGCTGCGCCGCGTCGACGACATCCACTTCGCGCACCTCACGAGCGCCGACGTCGTGCGGCACTCGCTCGTTGGCGCGATCGTCGACGCCTACACCGAGCACGACCAGCGGCAGATGGCGCGCCAGGCCCGCGGGCCGCAGCAGCAGCACCACCGCGGAAGGCGCAGCTGATGTCGATCGATCTGCTCAACGAGTCCGGCAGCGAGGTCGACGAGGCGCAGCTGCTGCGGCTCGTGGCCTTCGACCTCCAGAAGCTCTTCGTGCACCCGGACGCCGAGGTCTCGATCGTGCTCGTCGACGTCCCGACGATGGAGCAGCTGCACGTGCAGTGGATGGACGAGCCGGGCCCGACCGACGTGCTCTCCTTCCCGATGGACGAGCTGCGGCCGGGCTCGCAGGACCGCCCCACGCCCGCCGGGCTGCTGGGCGACATCGTGCTGTGCCCCGACGTCGCTCGCGAGCAGGCGACCGAGGCCGGGCACAGCCTCATGACCGAGCTGCGGCTGCTCACGACCCACGGCCTGCTGCACCTGCTCGGGTTCGACCACGCGGAGCCGCACGAGCGCGACGAGATGTTCGCGCTGCAGGACAAGCTGCTCGCCGCCTTCGAGGAGACCGACGGCTCGAGCCCCGGCCGCGCCGGCTGATGTTCGCGACCGTCCTCTTCGTCGTCGCCGCGCTGCTGGTCGCCTTCGGCGCCTGGCTCGCCGCGTGCGACGCGGCGCTCAGCGTCGTCTCGCGCGCCGAGCTGCAGGAGGCCGCGAAGCGCTCCGGCCGCCGCCGCGCGATGCTCGCGATCGCCGACGACCTGCGCAGCCACATCATGACGCTGCAGTTCGGCCGCATCATGTGCGAGATGGTCGCGGCGGTGCTCATCACGCTCGCGGTCGACGCGCTGCTGATCGAGTGGTGGATCACGCTGCTGGTCGCGGGCGGTGCGATGATCGTCATCTCGTTCGTGCTCGTGGGCACGAGCCCGCGCGCCGTGGGCCGCGCCCACGCCGTCGGCCTGCTGCGCGCATCCGCCGGCTTCATCCGCTTCTGGCGCGTGCTCACCGGGCCGATCGCCTCGCTCGTCGTCACGGTCGGCGACAAGGTGACGCCCGGCCGCCAGCGCGAGACGGCGTTCGCGACCGAGGCGCAGCTGCTGTCGATGGTCGACGCGGCGACCGAGAGCGAGGTGCTCGAGGACGACGACCGCGAGCTCATCCACTCGATCTTCGAGTTCAACGAGACGCTCGTGCGCGAGGTGATGGTGCCGCGGCCGGACATGATCGTCGTCGACCGCGACGCGACCGCGCAGGACGCGCTGCGGCAGTTCCTCGACAACGGGCTCTCACGCATGCCGGTCGTGGGGGAGTCGACCGACGAGATCGACGGCATCCTCTACCTGCGCGACGTCGTGCGATCCCGCACGTGGCGGCCCGACGCATCCGAGACCGCGGCAGAGCTCGCGCGCCCGGCGCTGCTCGTGCCGGAGTCGAAGAAGGCCGACGACACGCTCGCGCTCATGCAGGCGGAGCGCATGCACGTCGCGATGGTCGTCGACGAGTACGGCGGCATCGCGGGGCTCGTGACGCTCGAGGACCTCGTCGAGGAGCTCGTGGGGGAGATCCACGACGAGCACGACCGGGGCCGCGCCGAGGCCGTGGATGCCGGCGACGGCGTGTGGCACGTCTCGGCGCGGCTGCAGATCGACGAGCTGGGCGACCTGTTCGGGCTCACGCTCGACGACGAGGACGTGGACACCGTCGGCGGCCTCATGCAGAAGGAGCTCGGGCGCATCGTCGAGGTCGGCGACGTCGTCACGGTCGAAGGGCTGCGCCTCGAGGTGCGCTCGATCGACGGCCGCGGGCGCAACACGGGAGAGCTGGCGGTGCGGCGCGTCGCCGCGCCCGCCGAGGACGCAGGAGCCGAGGGGGCAGCATGACGCACGATGAGCAGCACGAGGACACCGGGCGCGCGGCGCACGAGGCCGCCGAGCGGGCCGAGGGGCACCGCAGCGGCTTCGTCACGTTCGTGGGGCGGCCGAACGCGGGCAAGTCGACCCTCATGAACGCGCTCGTGGGCGAGAAGATCGCGATCACGTCATCGAAGCCGCAGACCACCCGGCACGCGATCCGCGGCGTCGTGCACCGCGACGACGCGCAGCTCGTGATCGTCGACACCCCGGGCATGCACAAGCCGCGCACGCTGCTGGGGCAGCGGCTCAACTCGGTCGTCAAGACCACGCTCGGCGACGTCGACGTCATCTGCCTGTGCATCCCCGCCGACGAGCCCATCGGGCCCGGCGACCGCTATATCGACCAGCAGCTCGAGGGCTTCCCGCGCGCGCACAAGGTCGCGGTCGTGACGAAGACGGATGCCGCCTCGAAGGAGCGCGTCGCCCAGCAGCTGCTCGAGGTGTCGCAGCTGCGCGAGTGGGATGCGATCGTGCCGCTCTCGTCGGTGCGCGGCACGCAGCTCGACGTGCTCGTCGACCAGCTCGTCGCGCTGCTGCCCGTCGGCCCGCCGCTCTACGAGGGCGAGACGACCACCGAGGAGCCGCTGCACGTGCGCGTCGCCGAGCTCATCCGCGAGGCCGCGCTCGAGGGCGTGCGCGAGGAGCTGCCGCACTCGATCATGGTCACGGTCGACGACATCGTCGCGCGCGAGGGCCGCGACCTCACCGACGTCTACGCCAACCTCTGGGTCGAGCGCGACAGCCAGAAGGGCATCATCATCGGCAAGGGCGGTTCGCGGCTGCGCCAGGTGGGGGCGGATGCGCGGGCCGAGATCGAGCGCGTGCTCGGCACGCAGGTGCACCTCGACCTGCGCGTGAAGGTCGCGAAGGAGTGGCAGGGCGACCCGAAGCAGCTGGGCCGCTTCGGGTTCTGACGCTCCGCCGAGCGGATGATTCTGACCGGGATCCCGGCTCCGGCGCACCGCGCGGCAATAGCCTGAGAGGCATGCCCACGACCACGCCCGACGTCGCCGAGCCCGCCTCGGCGGCTCGGCCGGCGCATCCGTGGATCGACCGGTCGGCGCTGCAGGCGGACGTCACGCTCGCCGCCGTGACGGTCGGGCTGCTGCTGCTGCCGACGCTGCTCGTGTGGGCCGCGCTCGGGCCGGGCTCAGCCGCATCGCCCTTCGCGATCGTGGTGACGATCGCCGTGGCGGGCGCGATCGTGCTGCGCCGCACGCGGCCGGTGCTCGGGCTCGCCGTGCTCACGCTGCTCGCGGTCGTGCACGTCGGTCTGCAGGCGTGGCTGTACCCGGTGTGGTTCGGCGTGCTCGTGGTGCTCTACTCGATCGGCCGCTTCAGCCGCTGGCCCGGCAGGCTCGCGGGGCTCGGCATCGCGCTCGTCGCGTCGCTGCTGGCCGCCTACTGGCTCATGGTCGAGACGTCGATCAACGGCGTCGAGACCGGCTGGGGCCTCGTGGGCGCGATGTCGTTCCTGTGGGTGCCGCCCATGCTGCTGTTCAGCGTCGCGATCCTCACCGGGTGGGGCGTCGCCGCGGTCGATCGCAGCACCGCTGCGACGCAGGTCGCGCAGGTGTCGCTGCGCCGCGCCGACCAGGAGGAGGAGCGCGCCGCCCTCGCCCGCGACATGCACGACGTCGTCGCGCACTCGCTCGCCGTCGTGATCGCGCAGGCGAACGGCGCCCGCTACACGCCCGACGCGGCCGCGAAGGACGCCTCGCTCGAGTCGATCGCGAGCACCGCGAAGGAGGCGCTCGGCGACGTGCG
>DASSWM010000303.1:0-9262 GCA_035704865.1 Agrococcus sp. | reverse complement strand
GTGCGCACCTGGGCGCCGTGGATGGACGCCAGCTCGCTCGTGAGCTTCATTGCGCGGTCGAAGACCTGGTCGAAGTCGACCGACTGGCTCAGCCCCTCCGAGAGGGTGTCGTGCACGACCGCGATGGACGAGACGCGGCGCTCCGCGTTCTGCAGCGCGCTGCGCGACTCCTCGCTCTTCGCGCGCCGCGACTGGATGCGCAGCAGCGCCGCGACCGTCTGCAGGTTGTTCTTCACGCGGTGATGGATCTCGCGGATCGTCGCGTCCTTGGTGATGAGCGTCTGCTCCTGCAGGCGCATGTCGGTCACGTCGCGCACGAGCACGATGGCGCCCAGCCGCTGCGAGCCGCGCCGCAGCGGCACCGCACGCAGCGAGAGCGTCACGAGCCGCGTCTCGATGTCGGTGCGCCACGGTGCGCGGCCGGTGACGACGAGCGGCAGTGCCTCGTCCACCTCGTGGGAGTCGTCGATGAGGTCGGTGGTGCTCTCGGCGAGCGACTCCCCCTCGAGCTCGCCCCGGAAGCCCAGCCGCGTGAAGGCCGAGAGCGCGTTCGGGCTCGCGAACGTGACGATGCCCGCCTGGTCGAGCCGTATGAGGCCGTCGGATGCGCGGGCCGCGCCCCGGCGCGGACCTGACGGGGCCGCCTGGTCGGGGAAGTCGCCGTCGGCGATCATGCGGAACAGCTCGGCGGCGCACTCCTTGAACGTGCGCTCGAGCCTGCCGGCGCTGCGCGTGTCCGCGTGATTGGCGTGCCGCGTGATGACGGCGATCGGCCGCTGCACGAGCGCGGTCGACGGCTCGGTCTCGCGACGCCGCACCGGGATCGCTCGCACCTTGGCGTCGGACTCGACGCCCCACTCGGGCGAGTCGGCGTCGAGCGAGACGCCCTCCTCGTACGCGCGCCCGATCTGCTCGCGCCAGGCGTTCCGCACCGGCTGGCCGACGATGTCGCGGTAGAACAACGTCGCCGCGCCGGCGGGGCGGGCGTGCTGCGCGGCGATGTAGCCGTCGCCGTCGCCGGTCGGCAGCCACAGCACGATGTCGCCGATCGCGAGATCGGCGAGCAGCTGGAAGTCGGTCACCAGCCGATGCAGCCAGCGCAGATCCTGCTCGCTCAGCAGGCCGGAGCGCTCGGCGATCGACGTCAGGCTCGTCACCGCTTCAGCGTAGCGCGGGCAGCCACCGCCGCCGTGGCCGCTCGGCGGCGCGCAGCGATGCGCGGCTCTCGGGCACGGTTGCCGGCACGAGCGCCACCGCGAGCTCCTGCACCCTGCGGCGCAGTCGCGAGCGCCCCGCGACGTCGACGAGCGGTCGTCCCTCCAGCAGGGCGGCGTCGGCTGCACGGCCGTCGAAGGGCCAGCACGCCTCGGGCGTCACCTGCGCCAGCCGGCGCAGCGTCTCCTGCACCGCCCGCTCGGGCGCGATGCCGGTCGCCGAGGCGCGCACCTTGTTCACGACGAGGCGGATGCGCGCCTGCGGCACGAGCTCCCGGAGCTCCGGCAGCGCGCGCACGAGCCGCGCGACGCCGACCGCGTCGCCGCCGGCCACGACGACGACCTCGTCTGCCGCCTCGAGGGCGGCGATCGTCGCGGCGTGCCTGCGCGGCGCGAACATGTCGCTGGAGATCTCCTCGTCGCGCTCGAGGCTCGCCGCCACGTCGACCACGGCGACGTCGACCCAGTCGCGGCAGCGCTCGAGCACCTCGGCGACGCGCTCGGCGCCGAGCTCCGGCCACCGGCTCGCGCGGCCGATGCCGGTCAGCACGCGCAGCGAGCCGCCCATGGTCGGCACCTGCTGGCTGATGCGGTCGAGCTCGTCGACGGTCAGGCTGCCCGCTCGCGCCAGTCGCGCCGCGGCCGCGAAGCCGGGCGACTCGTCGAGCAGCCCTAGCGCGGGGGCGACGGAGGCGCTCGTCGTGTCGGCGTCGATGAGCGCCGAGCGCTGACCGAGGAGCGTGAGCTCGGCGGCGAGAGCGATCGCCGCGGTCGTGCGGCCGGGCGCTCCCGCGGGCCCCCAGACGGCGACGACGCGGCCGCGCGCTCGGGAGGGCGCCTCCTGCGCCTCCGCGGAGGGCCGCACCGACGCCTCGATCGCCGCGAACCCCGCCTCCCAGGCGACCGCGTCGACGCCGAGCGTCTGCGCGCGGTTGCGCTCGGCCGCGTCGTCGGCGAGCGCCAGCAGCCGCATGCCGTGCAGGTCGCAGGCCTCGACGAGCGCTCGGCTGACGTGGCGATCGTCGGCGACCACGAGCACGAGGTCGATGCGGGGCTCCGCGTCTGCGGGCCTCGCAGCGAGCCGCTCGATGAGGTCGGCCGCAGTGGCGGCGCGGATGGCCACACGGTGCCCGTGCCGCGCGGCCTCCCGCACGATGGCGTCCTCCCGCTCGAGCGGCGCGGAGACGGCGATCCCGATCACGGCGCCGCCTCGGCCGGCTGCGCGAGCGGCACGACGCTCAGCACGTGCTCGTTCGACATCGCCTCGAGCAGCCGCGACGTCTCGTCGGTCGGCACGAGCAGCTCGAGCTGCTGCGCAGCGCTCGCGAGGATCCCTTCGTCCTCCACCACTCCGACCACGATCGCGTCGTCGATGAGCACCGCGGGCGCGTCGTAGCCGTCGTCGTTCGGCGCCGCCGTCCAGACGTCCACGAGCGACCCCGTGCGGACGGAGCGAGGCAGCGCGCCCTCGACATCGATGACGACGGCGGAGCGATCGACGCTCGCGGCGCTGCCGAGCGCCCGCAGCGGCAGCACCTCGCCCTCGCCCACCGTCGAGGCGACCACCATCCCGACCGGGTCGGCCGACGCATCCAGGTACCGGTCCTGCGACTGCGGCAGGCGCACCTCGATCTGCTGGACGTCGCCAGCGGCCACCGTGTCGCCGGGCAGCAGGGTGCGCGTGGCGGCCCAGGCGGTCTCGGTTCGCGCGGACTGCTGCACCACCAGCCAGACGCCGGCGAGCGAGACCAGCACGAGCGCGACCCCGATCACCAGCCTCGGATCCATCCATGTGCGGCGTGCAGCCATGACGTCCTCCCTCGTCGCCGCACTCAACCTGGCAGGTCGCTGCGACACGCCGCTGAAGTTCTCCACAGCCTCTGCTCACGTCGCGCGGGACTGCCGCACAATGGGGCCATGCCGATGGAGCCTCGACGTTTCCTCGCAGTCGCCGACGTGGCCGACGTGCTCGGGTCGACCCCGAGCGCGGTCATCGAGCTGCTCGAGAACGGCGACCTGCGCGGCGTGCGCGTGAGCGGCGCCTGGCGCGTCTCGGACGACGAGGTGCAGGCCTGGATCGACCGCGAGCTCGAGGTCGAGCGGCGGCGGGGATTGTGGCGGCAGGCGCAGTCGGCGAGCATCGCCGACCTGTTCGGCCAGCGCTGACGGGCGCGCTCAGGGCAGCCGCACCCAGTCGAACGCCGAGAAGGGCACGATGCGCCACGAGCGCACGGCGCTGCGCCGCGGGTGCTCGCCCGGCTCGTGCACCGCGAGGTCGAGGTGGTCGCGGCCGACGCGGTCGATCGTGCCTGCCACAGCGGCCGGACCCTCGAGGATGACCGACGCGCGGCGGCGCGCGAGGTCGCGCAGCGCGAACGCGAAGCTCAGCCTGGCCTGCAGGTCGCCCGTCTCCTTCGCGGCGCGCACCGACGCTGCCGCGCCGTCGCCGTCGAGCTCGATGCCCGTGATCGCGTGCAGCGGCACGACGGCGCCCGTCTCGGCGGGTGCCCCCTCGACCACCACCCCGTTGAGCCAGTCGCGGCCCAGCGCCATGCGGCGCAGGCGCAGCCTGCCGCCCGCCCGCAGCGTCACGTCGAGCAGCCGCGGCGCCGCGGCGATGCGATCGCGCAGCTCGAGCCGCCCGATGCGGAAGCGCTCCTCCTCGGCCTCGAGATCCCGCTGCTCGGCGCCCAGCTCGGCCTCGAGCTGGCTCTCCAGGTCGTCGAACAGGTCCTCGAAGCGCACGCGGGCGAATCTAACCGTCCAGCATGCGCCCGTGCCGAGCGTTCTCCACAGGGCAGAACTGCCCATCCCGCAATGAACCCGGGAGCCGCTACCTTCTCGGCACGGCGGCGCCATCGCGGACTGCCCACCGCGACAGCGGTTTGCGAGGAGGCAGCGTGCGTGCGACGAGACAGCGGATGACGGCAGTGGACGCCGAGGAGTTCTTCGACTTCCAGCCCTGCTCCTCGGCGGAGCTGCCCGATCCGGCGCCGCTCATCGAGAACCTCGCGACCGGCGTGATCGAGATCCTGCTGGGCGTCCGCGAGGTGCAGCAGATCGCGCGCTGGGTGACGGAGTCCACCTACGAGCTGCTGACGCAGCGGGCGCTCACGGCGAGGCGAGCGCGAGCCGTGCGGCAGCAGCGCGAGGTGCCGGGCTTCGCGATCAGCAGCGTGCGCACGTGCCACACGGCCGACGGTGTGGTCGAGGGCGCGGTGGTCGTGCGCTCCGCCGGCCGCACGCGCGCGGTCGCGATCCGGCTCGAGGGGCTCGACGGCCGCTGGCGCGCGACCGCGGTGCAGGTGCTGTAGCGGCTACGCGCCGTCGGCCGGGCGCTCGCGCCGCACGTGCTCCGGCTCGATGACCTCGGCCTCCACCACATCGCGATCGGCAGCCGGCTGCGGATGATCCGCCTGCCCAGGCCCCGCGATGGTGCGCGCCGAGGCATCAGCGCCCTCGCCCGCGGAGAAGACGCCCTCGGCCTCCTCGGCGGCCGCCTGCGCGGCGAGCTCCGCCTCCAGCCGCTCCTTCGCATCCGCGCGGTCGTTGATGCGGCGCACGCGCCGATTGAAGTCGAACAGCAGCAGGATGATCACGCCCGCGACGAGGGCCGTCGCCGTGAACCCGATCACGCCGGGCGTGACCTGGTTCGGGTCGAAGCCCAGATCCTCGGCGGTGCGGAACAGCATCAGTCCTCCTCGACGCCTGCGAACAGGTCGTCCTCGGGCGCGGCGCTCGCGACGCTCGATCGCACGAGCTCGTAGTCGTCGGTCGGCCAGGTCTGCCGCAGCAGCTCGTTCGGCCAGAAGAAGAAGCGCGACTCCGGGTCGACCTGGCTCGCGTGCGCGCGCAGCGCGATGTCGCGCGCCTCGAGGTGGGCGGCCACATCGACGCGCGTCGTCATCGTCTCGCCGCGGTCGCCCATCCGCTCCACCCATTCGCGCACGAACGGCAGCCGCTCGTCATCGGGCGCGACGGCCTCGAGCGCGCCCAGCAGCGCGCGCAGCCGTGCGCCGCTCATCGTGCGGTCGAAGTAGAGCTTCTGCACCTCCCACGGCTCCCCCAGCTCGGGCAGCCCAGCGGCGGCGTGCTCGACGGCCCACATCGTCACCTCGTGGTTGCGGATGTGGTCGGGGTGCGGGTAGCCGCCCGTCTCGTCGTAGGTCACGACGACCTGCGGCCGCAGACGACGGATGAGTCGCACGAGCGGGCGGCCGGAGACCTCGACCGGGATGGTGGCGAAGGAGAGCGCTCGCAGCGGCTCGCCCTCGTCGGGCAGCCCGGAGTCGACGTAGCCGAGCCAGACGTGCTCGATGCCGAGCGCAGCCTGCGCCTGGGCCATCTCGACCCGCCGGAGCCCGGTCATGTCGCGCGCGGCGCGGTGGCCGAGCGCGAACTTGTCGTTCAGCACGCTGCCGCTCTCGCCGCCGGTGCACGAGACGACCGTGACCTCGGCGCCGTCGGCGGCGTAGCGCGCGAGCGTCGCCGCGCCCTTGCTCGACTCGTCGTCCGGGTGCGCATGCACCGCGAGCAGTCGTCGCACGACCTCTCCCCTCTGCTCCAGCCCGCGGCCGCGGTCGACGGCGCGACGATAGGCTGGATCGGCTCCCATCTTCCCACGGACAGGCCCTCATGACCGATCTCGCAGCCCGCTACGGGCGAACGCGGACGCGCTCGCGGCGCGAGCGCGTGCTGGGCTGGAGCGTCGGCGTCGGCATCCTGCTCGCGGCGACGCTGTGGGTGTGGTGGGTGAGCCAGGAGGCGGCGTCGTCGCAGCTGCAGTCGCGCACGATCGCGCACGAGATCATCGACGACTCGACGGTGCAGGTGACCTTCGAGGTGTCGGTCGACACCGGCACGCCCGTGACGTGCGCGATCGAGGCCCTCAACCCCGCATACGGCATCGTCGGATGGGTGCAGGTCGAGCTGCCCCCGGCGAGCGCCCACACGACGGCCCACCGGCTCGAGGTGCGCACGAGCGAGCTCGCGAACACCGGCTTGGTCTCGGAGTGCTGGGTGACATAGAGTGCTAGTGGACCGGCCCACTCGGGGCCGGTTCTGTGCATATCAGGAGACGACATGAACGGCACCACGGAGACCTGGCTGACCCAGGAGGCGCACGACCGCCTGCAGGGCGAGCTGGAGCACCTGCAGGGGCCCGTCCGAGCCGAGATCGCCAAGCGCATCGAGGAGGCCCGCGACGAGGGCGACCTCAAGGAGAACGGCGGCTATCACGCCGCCAAGGACGACCAGGCGCAGATCGAGGCCCGCATCGCCCAGATCACGCAGCTGCTGCGCAACGCCACCGTCGGCGAGGCCCCGCAGGCGACCGGCGTCGTCGAGCCCGGCACGGTCGTCAGCGCGACGATCGCCGGTGACGACGCGACCTTCCTGGTCGGCAACCGCGAGATCGCGGAGGCGGGCGACGAGCTCGACGTCTACAGCGAGGCGAGCCCGCTCGGCGCCGCCATCCTCGGCCTGAAGATCGGCCAGAAGACCTCGTACCAGGCCCCGTCCGGCGCGACCATCGAGGTCGAGATCAAGGACGTCCAGACCTACCGCGGCTAGACCCCTGCACGAGCGAAGCGCCCCGCGGCCACGTGCCGCGGGGCGCTACCTCGTGCGTCAGAGGACGATCGGCTCGTAGCCGGCCCGCCGCAGCGCCTCGAGCACGCGCTCCGCGTGCTCGGGTCCGCGCGTGGTGACCGAGATGTCGATCGACACGTCGGCGATCGACGTCCACGCGTCGTGCTGCGAGTGCAGCACCTCGACGACGTTCGCCTGCTCGTCCGAGACGATCTGGGCGATGATGGCGAGCTGGCCCGGGCGGTCCGGCAGCGCCATGCGCACCTTCAGGTAGCGCTGCGAGGCCGCGAGCCCGCGGCCGATCACGCGCTCCATGAACAGCGGGTCGATGTTGCCGCCCGAGAGCACCGCGACCGTCGGGCCGTCGGATGCGACCAGTCCCGTCATGATGGCGGCGGTCGTGACCGCTCCGGCCGGCTCGACCACGAGCTTCGCGCGCTCGAGCAGCATGATGAGCGCGCGGGCGATGTCGTCGTCGGAGACCGTGACGATCTCGTCGACCGCGTCGCGGATGATCTCGAACGGCAGGCTGCCGGGCCGCGCGACCGCGATGCCGTCGGCGATCGTCGGGCGCGTCTGGATCGTGGTCGGCTCCCCCGCCTCGAGCGAGACGAGGTAGGAGGCGGCGCGCTCGGCCTGCACGCCCACGATGCGCACGCGGCGGCCGTCCTGCGCGGCGCGCTGCCGGATGGCGGATGCCACGCCGGCCGCGAGCCCGCCGCCACCGATCGGCACGACGACCGTGGACGCATCCGGCACCTGCTCGAGGATCTCGAGCCCGAGCGTGCCCTGCCCCTCGATGATGTCGGCGTGGTCGTAGGGCGGCACGAACGTCGCGCCCGTGCGCTCGACGTGCTCGACCGCGGCGGCGAGCGCGGTCTGGAAGTCGAGGCCGCGCAGCTCGACCGCGGCGCCGTAGTCGCGCGTGGCCTGCAGCTTGGGCAGCGCGACGCCCAGCGGCATGAAGATGGTCGAGCGGATGCCGAGCTCGGACGCCGCGAAGGCGACGCCCTGCGCGTGGTTGCCCGCCGAGGCGGCGACGACGCCGCGGGCGCGCTGCTCGTCGGTGAGCTTCGCCAGCATGTTGTAGGCGCCGCGGATCTTGTAGGCGCCCGTGCGCTGCAGGTTCTCGCACTTGAGGTGCACCTCGGCGCCGAGCATGCCGCTGAGGTGGCGCGAGCGCTCCATTGGCGTCTCCTGCGCGATGCCGACCAGGCGCGCGCGGGCGGCCTCGAAGTCGGCGAGCGCCGGCCCCGGCAGCGCGGCGCCGGACGGCGCGGGTTCGGTCTGCGCGCTCACTGCACCACATCCTCGATCGTGGGGTTGGGGTTCTCGCGCCAGGAGCCCGTCGCGATGGTCTTGACGAAGTTGTTGAGGAAGGCGACCACCGGGACGGCGAAGAACGCGCCCGCGATGCCGGCGATCGTCGAGCCGGCGCCCACGGCGAGCACGACCGCGAGCGGGTGCACCTTGACGGCCGTGCCCATGATGAGCGGCTGCAGCACGTGGCTCTCGAGCTGCTGCACGAGCAGCACGATGCCGAGCATGATGACCGCGGGCCAGACGCCGAAGGAGACGAGCACGACGAGCACCGCGATCGTGCCCGTCACGACCGCGCCGATGATGGGGATGAACGAGCCGAGGAAGACGAGGATCGCGATCGGCACGACGAGCGGCATGCCGCCCTCGAAGAACAGCCCGAGGATGAACGCGCCCAGGCCGATGCCCACCGCGTCGATGAACGCGACGAGCACCTGCACGCGCACGAAGCTGCCGAGCGTCACCCAGCCGGCGCGCGCGGCGCCGTCGGTCGCGGCCTGCGCGCGCTGCGGCAGGACGCCGACGACCCAGCGCCAGATGCGGCGGCCGTCGAGCAGCGTGAAGATGAGGGCGAAGATCGTCAGGAGCGCGCCGGCCAGGAAGTGGCCGACCGAGGAGCCGACCGAGAGCGCGCTCGAGAGCACGGTCGAGATGTCGTCGCGCACGGCGCCGAGGATGTTGTCGCCGAACGCGCTCACGTCGGCCGCGTCGATGCCGAACGGCAGCGACATGATCCACTCCTGGGTCTCCTCCCAGAACTCGACCGCGCGGTCCTGCAGCGACGGGTACTCGTCGCGGATCTGCGAGACGGCGAGCCAGCCGAGCGCGACGACGGCGACGATGAGGCCCACGACCGAGAGCGCGACCGCGAGCCCGCGCGGCCAGCGGGCGCGCACGAGCGCCTCGACGAGCGGCAGCAGCGCCGTCGTGATGAGCGCGGCCACGAGCAGCGGGATGACGACGATCCGGAACACCACGATGAGCCACACCACGATCGCGGCCGCGGCCGCGACCGCGACGAAGCGCCATGCCCACGCCCCGGCGATCCGCATGCCCCTGGGCACCGCCGCGTCGCCGGGAGCGAGTGCCGCGCGCGTGCCTTCTCGCTTGGTTCGACGGAGCAGCATCTTCCGATCCTA
>DASSWM010000302.1:0-2759 GCA_035704865.1 Agrococcus sp. | reverse complement strand
CGATCGAGCTCGTGGACGCGCTCGAGGGCGGGGATTCCCCGCACGAGCGTCCCGTGCGCGATGCGCTCGTGCAGGTCAACCTCACCGACGACCCCGGGCGCGGCGGCGTCGACCCGGCGGGCATCGAGGCGCTCGCCGAGCGGGTCGCCGCCTCCAGCGCGCTGCGGCTGCGGGGCGTCATGGCCGTCGCGCCGCTGGGCGAGGAGCCCGGCCGCGCCTTCGAGCGCCTCGCGACGTACGCCGACCGCGTGCGGCGACTCGACGCATCCGCCGACTGGATCTCGGCAGGCATGAGCGCCGACTGGCGCGAGGCCCTCGAGCACGGCGCGACACACCTGAGAATCGGCACGGCAATCACGGGAAACCGGCCCGTCGCCGGATAGCGTGAACGCACGCCACGAGGAGGATCCCATGAGCAACGCACTGAAGAAGGCGGCGATCTACTTCGGCTTCGCCGAGGAGGATGAGCTGACCCAGGAGGTCCGCCCCGTCGAGCGGACCGAGGAGCACGACCGTGCCCCCCAGCAGCAGCCGCGCGAGCGTGCCGAGGAGCCGCGCCGCGCTCCCGTCACCCGGCTCCGCGCAGCACAGAAGGTGAGCGACATGAGCGAGATCCTGACGGTGCACCCGCGCCAGTACAAGGACGCCAAGCCGATCGCGGAGGCGTTCCGCGACGGCACGCCCGTGATCATCAACCTGTCGCAGATGACCGACGGCGATGCGCGCAGGCTCATCGACTTCTCCGCCGGCCTCACGCAGGGCCTCGAGGGACGCATCGAGCGCGTCACCACGAAGGTGTACCTCCTCACGCCCGAGCACATCGCCGTCTCCGGCGGCCGCGGCATCGATGAGGACGCGGACTCGGCCGTCTTCGCGCACTGACGCGTGGTGATCGTCTCGATCCTCGCCTGGATCGTCCATACCGCAGCGCTGGTCGCGTTCTACGTCCTCTGGGCGCGGATCATCCTCGACTTCGTCCGGCAGCTGCGCCACGACTGGCGTCCGACGGGCTTCTGGCTGCTCGTCTCGGTATGGCTCCTGCGCGTGACGGATCCGCCGCTGCGCTTCACCCGGCGCTTCGTCAAGCCCGTGCGAATCGGCGGCGCGATGCTCGACATCGCGATGCTCGTGCTGCTGCTCGCGCTGCTGCTGCTCATGACGATCATCGGGCCGTTCCGGTTCTCCGAAGCGGTGTAGCGCCGAGCGCGGGTTAGGATCATCGGAACGCGATCCGCGGCAGGTACAGTGAACCTGCGCTGTCTGCCCACCGGCAGGCAGCTGACCAAGAAAGGCACGCCATGGCACTGACTCCTGACGACGTCGTCCACAAGCGCTTCGAGACGACGCGCTTCCGGGACGGCTACGACCAGGACGAGGTCGATGACTTCCTCGACGAGGTGGTCACGGAGCTCCGTCGGCTGATCGAGGAGAACGACACCCTCCGCGCCGAGAACGAGCAGCTGAAGTCGGGCGGTGCGGTCGCCGCTCCCGTCGAGGGCGGCGAGCAGCCGGTGGCGAGCACCGAGGACGCCGCGGCGCTCGAGTCGCTGCGTGCCGAGAACGAGCAGCTCAAGCAGCAGCTGGCCGAGCGCGACGCCGCGCAGGCGGCTGCCGAGCAGGCCAGCGCCGACCAGGCCAGCGCCGAGCAGGCCAGCGCCGAGCAGGCCGCGGCCGAGCAGCAGGCCGACACCGCCGAGGCACCCGCAGCACCGCAGGCCGCGCAGATGCCGGCAGCTGCCGGCGAGGCGCCGCCCGCCGTCTCCAACGCCGACGGCCTGCTCGCGCTCGCGCAGCGCGTGCACGACGAGCACGTCGCCGAGGGCGAGAAGCGTCGCGACGAGCTCATCGCCGCCGCAGAGGCCTCCGCGCAGGAGATCGAGGATGCCGCCGAGAAGCGCAAGGCCGACCTGCAGCAGCAGTACGACGACCAGAAGGCGAAGCTCGAGGAGCAGAAGACCGGGCTCGAGCAGAAGATCGACGAGCTCAAGAGCTTCGAGCGCGACTACCGCCTGAAGCTGCGCGGCTACATCGAGAGCCAGCTGCGCGACCTCGATCGCTCGTCCTCGCTCGCCTTCGGCGGGCAGGGCGGCAGCTGAGTCGCTCGGTGAGCGACACCGCTTCCACAGACAGCACGGCGGCGGTCCCGCCCACGACCACCTGGCGGATGCTGGGTCTCGTGCTCGGGACCGCCGTCGTCGCGTGGGTGGCCGACTTCCTCGCCAAGGAGTGGGTCATCGCATCGATGGCCGAGGGCGAGCAGCGCCAGGTGCTCGGCGAGCTGCTGCAGTGGCACTTCGTGCGCAACCCCGGCGCCGCGTTCTCGCTCGCCTCCGGCTCCACCTGGATCTTCACGATCCTGGCCGCCGCGGTCGTGATCTTCATCATCACCCAGCTCCGACGCATCCGCTCGGTCCTGTGGGCGGCGGCGTTCGGCGGGCTGCTGGGCGGCACGCTCGGCAACCTCACCGACCGGCTCACGCGCGAGCCCGGCTTCTTCGTCGGCCACGTCGTCGACTTCATCCAGGTGTGGGGCTTCCCGGCGATCTTCAACGTCGCCGACATCTTCATCGTCGGCTCGATGATCGGTGTCGTGCTGCTCGTGCTCGCCAACATCGGCCTCGACGGCGTGCGCCACACGGATGAGCCGAAGCCCGCCCGCGCGGCGTCGAGCGACCCCGACGCGACGCAGCCGCTCGACCCCGAGGACCGTCCCGGCAGGCAGCACGGCGGCCGCGCGGGCGGCCGGTCCGCGTCCCGCG
>DASSWM010000301.1:0-13778 GCA_035704865.1 Agrococcus sp. | reverse complement strand
GGTGTCGCGGCAGTGCGCGGCGGTGATATGATCTTCCGGTTGCCTGCAAGGCTTCGCCCCGGTAGCTCAGTGGTAGAGCACTTCCATGGTAAGGAAGGGGTCGCGAGTTCAATCCTCGCCCGGGGCTCGCGTTCGCTTGATGCTTCGTGCTTGGGTGAGCGTATCTGGCGGGGTAGCTCAGTTGGTGAGAGCGCACGACTCATAATCGTGAGGTCGCGGGTTCGAACCCCGCCCTCGCTACCGCCAGAGAGGGGATCGGGCACTGCGCCCGATCCCCTCTGTCGTCTCCGCGCGCAGCTCTGCCGCGGCCTGCAGTCGCTTGCCGCTGCCGTCTCAGGCGAGCAGCGCCGCGGTCGCCGCCCGCAGCGCGGCCAGCTGCCGCCGCATGTGGCTGCTGTCGCCCGTCGAGCGGCACAGCACGAACGCGCCCTCGAAGGTGACGAAGACGTGGTCGGCCCAGCTCTCGACGTCGAGCCGCGTGCCGGGCCGGGCGGCGAGCGCGTCGCGCAGCAGCCCGGCGATCGCGTCGCGCCACTCGTGGACGGCGCGCAGCACGGGCGCGATCGTCTCCTCGGCCATGACGTCGCGCTCCGCGAGCACCGAGATGTAGAGGCAGCTCGACTGGCTCGCCATGATCTCGTCGCTCTCGCGCTCGAACTCCGCCAGCACCGCGTCGACGCGCGCGACCGGGTCGGCGATGGACTCGGTGGCGGCGAGGGCGCGCCGCAGCTGCCCGACGTCGGCGTCGGCGTACCGGTCGACGAGCGAGCGCGCCAGCTCCTGCTTCGAGGCGAAGTGGTGGAAGAACGCGCCCTTGCTCGTGCCGGCCGCGGCGATCACCTCGTCGAGCGACGTGGCCGAGAACCCGCGCTCGATCACGAGCGTCTCGGCGGAGTCGAGGATGCGCATGCGGTTCGCGGATCCGTCCCTGGGCATGGACGCACCGTAGCAGACCGTGTAGTCTGCTACGTCACCAGACCGAGCGGTCTGCTCCCTCTTCCCGAGGAGGACGACGATGTCCGCCATCACGCGCCGGACGATGAGCTCGTCGCTCACGGCCAAGCCGTCGACGCACCACCACGTCGCCCCGCGCGGCGGCGCGATCGGGTGGCCGTCGGTCGCGCACCCGTTCGTCACCGACGGCGGCCTCGAGACCGACCTCATCTACCGCCGCGGCATCGACCTGCGCGAGTTCGCGGCCTACCCGCTGCTGCGCACGGAGCGCGGCCGGGCGCAGCTCGCGGCCTACTACGAGGGCTACGCGACGATCGCCGCACGCGCCCGCGCCGGCCTGCTGCTCGAGACCGCCACGTGGCGCGCCAACCCGCAGTGGGGCGCGAAGCTCGGCGACAGCAGACGCTCGCTCTACGACATCAACGTGCGCGCCGTGCGGCACCTGCAGCAGCTGCGGCAGGGCTACATCGACATGGGCGTCGCCGAGGTGCTGATCAGCGGCGCGATCGGGCCGCGATCGGATGCCTACGCCGACGCGCCGCCCTTCGGCCCGGACGAGGCGCAGGTCTACCACGAGGCGCAGGTCGACGCGTTCGCCGAGGCGGGCGCCGACCTCGTGACCGCCTTCACGCTCTCCGATCCCGGCGAGGCGGTCGGCATCGCCAGGGCCGCCTACTTCCACGGCCTGCCGGCGGTCATCGGCTTCACGGTCGAGACCGACGGGCGTCTGCGCGGCGGCATGCCGCTGCGCGAGGCGATCGAGCTCGTGGACGACGCGACCGACACCGTGCACTACATGATCAACTGCGCGCATCCGCAGCACATCCTCCGCGGGCTCGACGCCGGCCCCTGGCGCGAGCGCATCGCGAGCGTGCGCTACAACGCCTCGACCCGCAGCCACGCCGAGCTCGACCGGTCGACGACGCTCGACACCGGCGACATCGACGAGCTGCGCCGCGGGCACGACGAGCTGCGCGCGATGCTGCCGAGCCTCGCCGTCATCGGCGGCTGCTGCGGCACCGACAGCCGTCACGTCGCGGCGCTGTGGCAGGAGGCGGGCAGCAGCTCGCCGGCCTGACGCGGCGCCCGCCTAGACTGGCTCGCGTGCCAGTGAATCCCGAGATCCAGGGCAGGCAGTACCCGCCCACCGAGCCGTACCTCGTCGGGCGCGAGAAGGTGCGCGAGTTCGCGCGCGCAGTGCAGGCGACCCACCCCGAGCACCACGACGTCGAGGCCGCGCGGGCCGCCGGCCACGCCGACGTCATCGCTCCGCCGACGTTCCCGATCGTCATCCAGGAGCTCACGCTGCAGCAGCTGCTCGGCGACGAGAGCGCCGGCGTCGACTTCAGCCGCGTCGTGCACGGCGACCAGCGCTTCACCGCCACGCGCCCGATCGTCGCGGGCGACGAGCTCACCGCGCAGCTGACCGTGACGAGCGTGAAGTCGCTCGGCGGCAACGACATGGTCACGAGCGAGAGCGTCATCACGGATGCGTCGGGCGCGCACGTCGTGACGGCCACGTCGTCGCTCGTGGTGCGAGGGGAGCAGTGATGGGCGAGGTGCAGCAGGGCGTGAACGGCGCGCCGGCGACCGCCGCCGGCATGGACGGCGCCTCGCCGGCGGGGCCGGGCCTCGAGAGCCCCATGCTCGACGCGCTCGCGCAGCTCGAGGTCGGGCAGGTCGTCGCCGAGCGCGACATCGCCTTCACGCGCGACTCGCTCGTGCGCTACGCCGGCGCCTCGGGCGACTTCAACCCCATCCACTACCGCGACGACGTCGCGGCCGCCGTCGGGCTGCCGGGCGTGCTCGCCCACGGCATGCTCACGATGGGCGCCGCGGTGCAGCCGGTCGTCGACTGGGCCGGGCCGGCCCGCATCCGCGACTACCAGGTGCGCTTCACGCGCCCCGTGGTGGTCGACCCCGCTGCCGGCGCCGTGCTGCACGTCGTCGCCAAGGTCGGCCAGCTCGGCGAGGGCACCGCGCGCATCGACCTGACCGTCTCGTTCGACGAGAGGACCGTGCTGGGCAAGGCGCAGGTCGTCGTCGCCACGGACCGATGAGCGCTGTGCGCACGCTCGCCGCCGCCACCACCATGCGGGTCGGCGGCGAGGTGCAGCACTGGATCGAGGCGACCACGCGCGACGAGATCGCGGCCGGCTACGCCGACGTGCTCGCCGACGACTACGAGCCGCATCTGCTGCTCGGCGGCGGCTCCAACACGGTCGCCTCGTCCGAGCCCTTCGACGGCACCGTGCTCCGGATCGCGAACCGCGGCATCCGCACCCTGCCCGCCGCGCAGCGGCCGCATCGCCCCGCGGGCGAGGAGCCGCCGGCCGACGACTCCGTCGTGCTGCGCATCGAGGCGGGGGAGTCGTGGGATGCCCTGGTGGCGCAGACGGTCGCCGACGGGCTCGCCGGGCTCGAGGCCCTCAGCGGCATCCCCGGATCGGTGGGCGCCGCGCCGATCCAGAACATCGGCGCCTACGGGCAGGAGCTCGCCTCGACCCTGCTCGGGATCGAGCTGCTCGCGCCCGACGACGACGGGATGCTGGCGGTGCGCGAGGTGCCGGCGGCCGAGCTGCGCCTCGGCTACCGCGACTCGGCGATCAAGCGGGGGCTGCTGACCGGCGTCGTGCTCTCGGTCGATCTGCGGCTGCGGCGCTCGAGCGACGGCCGCAGCCAGCCGGTCGCCTACCAGCAGCTGGCCTCGGCGGTCGGCGTGGAGCTCGGCACGCGCGTGCCGCTCGCAGACGTGCGCGCGTCGGTGCTCGAACTGCGCCGGTCGAAGGGCATGGTGCTCTCGGAGGACCCCGACTCGGTGAGCGCCGGCTCGTTCTTCACGAACCCGATCGTCTCGACCCGCTTCGCATCGGGCCTGCCGAAGGACGCGCCCAGCTGGTCGGTCGCGCCGCAGCCGGCGGCGACGGTGCTGCCGCTCGACGCGGCGCAGGACCCGGCCGCCGTGCCCCCGCTCGAGCGCCCCATGCAGCAGGTGAAGCTCTCGGCAGCGTGGCTCATCGAGCACGCCGGCATCCAGCGCGGCTTCTCGCTGCCGGGCTCGCGCGCGGCGGTCTCCTCGAAGCACACGCTCGCGCTCACGAACCGCGGCGGCGCGACCGGTGAGCAGGTCGCCGAGCTCGCCCGCTTCGTGCAGGCGCGCGTCGAGAACCAGTTCGGCGTGCATCTCGTGCCCGAGCCGGTGCTCGTGGGCTTGCCGCTGTAGCGGCGCGGAATGGGGCGCGCCTGGCGCGCGTTGCCCCGCACATGGCATCGCAGGCACCGAAGCAGCTCCGGCTCGTCGTCGAGGTCGACGACATCGACGCGGCCCTGGCCTTCTACCGCGACGCGCTCGGGCTGCCCGAGCTCGCCGCCTTCGAGGGCGAGGGCGACGCGCGCGTCGCGATCCTCGAGGCGGGGCGAGCGACGCTCGAGCTCGCCAATCCGGCGCAGAAGCGCATGATCGACCGGGTCGAGGCGGGCGGACAGCCGAGCCCGCGCATCCGCGTCGCGTTCGAGGTCGAGGACGCCGAGGGCGTCACCCGCAGGCTCGAGAGCGCCGGAGCGCGGCTCGTCGCTGCGCCGGTCGAGACGCCGTGGCGCTCGCTGAACTCGCGGCTCGACGCGCCCGCCGACCTGCAGCTGACGATCTTCCAGGAGCTCGACGGCGAGGAGCGCTTCGGGGACGCGGCTCACGCGCCTCGCGCTTGATCCTCCGCCGCGCGCATGGGAGAGTCGTCCATTGGGGGACATCATGGACGAGCACGACACCGCGCAGGCCGACGGCACGCACGCCGACGATGCGCTGGACGCCGCGCAGCCGGGCGCAGCAGACCCGCACGCGCCGATCGAGCATGAGCTCGACGTCGCCGTGAGCCGCACGCGCGCCTGGGACGCCTACGTCCACGGGCTCGAGGAGTGGTGGCACCCCAGCTGGACCAGGTTCGGCACCGGCATCGACCGCATCGAGGTCGACCCGCACGCGGGTGGCCGCATCGTCGAGCACAGCCGCGACGGCGAGGAGCGCGAGTGGGGCGAGGTGCTGGATGCGGAGCCCGGTGAGCGCTTCTCGCACACGTTCCGGGTGACGGACGGCGGCGACGCCACGGTCGTCACGCTCGAGTTCGAGGACCTGCCGCACGGCGGCACGCGCGTGAGCTTCGCGCACGGCGGCTGGAACGACTCGAACGAGCATGAGCGCGCGAAGCACGACGACTGGCCGATGCTGCTCGAGCGCTACCGCGCGTACGCGCAGCACATCTGAGCCCACGCTCCGAGCGAGCCCGGAAGGCAGGCTTCGGCGCGGGCGCCTACGCCGCGCCGAAGAGCCGCTGCAGGCGCTGCACGCCCTCGAGCAGCGCGTCGTCGGCGAGCGCGTACGAGAAGCGCAGGTAGCCCGACGGCCCGAACGCCTCACCCGGCACCGCCGCGACCTCGGCCTGCTCGAGCATGAGGTCGGCGAGCTCGAGGCTCGACGTGGGCGTGACCCCGCCCCACTCCTTGCCCAGCAGCCCCGACACATCCGCGTAGACGTAGAAGGCGCCCTTCGGCGTCGGCACGCTCATGCCGGGGATGCGTGCGAGCTCCTCGACGATCGTCCTCCGGCGGCGGTCGAACGCGTCGCGCATCTCGGCCACCGCGTCCTGCGGGCCGTTCAGCGCCTCGACCGCGCCCAGCTGCGCGACGTTGTTGACGTTGCTCGTGAGGTGGGACTGCAGGTTGGCGGCCGCCTTGATGACGTCGGCGGGCCCGACCATCCAGCCCACGCGCCAGCCGGTCATCGCGTACGTCTTGGCGACGCCGTTGACGAGGATCGTGCGGTCGGCGAGCGCCGGCAGCGCCTCGACGATCGACATCGCCCGCTCGCCGTCGTACGTGAGGTTCTGGTAGATCTCGTCGCTCACGACCCAGAGCCCGTGGGTCTCGGCCCACTCGGCGATCTCGCGCAGGTGGTCGGCCGGGTAGACCGCGCCCGTCGGGTTCGACGGGCTCACGATCAGCAGCGCCTTCGTGCGGTCGGTGCGGGCGGCCTCGAGCTGGTCGACGGTCACGAGGTAGCCCTGGTCGGCGCCCGCGAAGACGTCGACCTGCGTGGCGCCCGTCAGCGCGATCGCCTCCGGGTACGTCGTCCAGTAGGGCGTCGGCACGATGACCTCGTCGCCGGGGTCGAGGATGGTCTGGAACGCCTGGTAGACCGACTGCTTGCCGCCGTTGGTCACGATGACCTGGCTCGGCGAGACCTCGAGACCGGAGTCGCGCAGCGTCTTCGCCGCGATCGCCTCGCGCAGCTCGGGCAGGCCGGCGGCGGGCGAGTAGCGGTGGTTCTTGGGGTCACGGCAGGCCTCGACCGCGGCCTCGACGATGTTCGGCGGCGTCGCGAAGTCAGGCTCGCCCGCGGCGTAGGAGATCACGTCGCGGCCGGCGGCCTTGAGCGCCTTGGCCTTCGCGTCGACCTTGAGGGTGGCGGATTCGTTGATGGCGGCGATGCGCGCGGCGATGCGGTTCACGGGTCCAAGCCTAGGGCGGAGCATGTGCCACGCAACCGATCAGCGAGCGACCAGCACGCCGTCCTCGTCGGCCCAGAGCATCGCGCCCGGGCGGAACACGACGCCGCCGAACTCGACCGGCACATCCAGCTCGCCCGCGCCCTCCTTGGCGCTCTTGCGCGGATTGGAGCCGAGCGCCTTGACGCCGAGCTCGAGCCGCGCGAGCGCGGTGCGGTCGCGCACCGGCCCGTGGATGACGACACCCGCCCAGCCGTGCTCGACCGCCGAGGCGGCGATCATGTCGCCCATGAGCGCGGTCGCCATCGAGCCGCCGCCGTCGATCACGAGCACCGCGCCATCGCCGGGCGAGGCGAGCGTCGACTTCACGAGCGCGTTGTCGTTCCGGCAGCGGATCGTGCGCACGGGGCCCGCGAAGCGGGTGCGCCCGCCGAGGTCGAGCAGCTGCGTCTCGAGCGACTGCAGCTCGTCGCCGCGCTCGTCGTACAGGTCTGCGGTCGCGATGCCGGCGTGCTCGCTCATGCGCCTCCTTCGGCTCGCAGGCAACGCTACCGGCGGCCTCCGTCTGGCGCGGCACGCGGGCAAGTGGACAGGGCAACCCCGCTCGAAGTATGCTGTTCCCTTGGTGGTTGACAACCGCCATGCTGTTCTATGCCCTCCGGGGCGGCCCTCGCGGGTCGAGCGGTGTGGCCCTCCACCAGCCCAGGGCGGTGGCTCAATTGGTAGAGCAGCGGTCTCCAAAACCGCAGGTTGCAGGTTCGAGTCCTGTCCGCCCTGCTCGGGGCGCCGGACGGCGCCAGACGGGCCCGGGCATCCGCCGGGCCGAACAGACGAAGGGTCATTGTGGCTGAGAACGCGATCGAGGAGGCACCCCGCACACGCGAGGGCGCCTCTCGCAACCCGTTCGTGCGCCTGATCGCCTTCCTCAAGGAAGTGCTGATCGAGCTCCGCAAGGTCGTCACGCCGACGCGCAAGGAGCTGATCCGCTACACGCTCGTGGTCCTCGTCTTCGTCGTGTTCATGATGCTCCTGGTGTCGGGTCTCGACCTCGTGTTCGGCTCGTTCGTCGGCTGGATGTTCGGCGACCTGCCGCTCTTCGGCATCGTCTGAGCCCGAACCGAGACGTGAAGGAGAAGGTGGACTGTGTCTGACGTCAACGACCTCGACATCGAGCTGAACAAGGCCCTCGACGACCTCGTCCCGGCCGACGAGAAGCCGGCCGAGCCGACGACCGACCCCTACGAGGACTTCAAGCGCGAGATGCGCATGAAGCCGGGCCGCTGGTACGTCATCCACTCGTACGCCGGCTACGAGAAGAAGGTCAAGGCCAACATCGCCTCGCGCGCCGAGAACATGCAGGTCGAGGGCATCTACGAGATCCAGGTCCCCACCGAGGACGTGCTCGAGACGAAGAACGGCCAGGCCAAGCGCGTCAACCGCGTGCGCGTGCCCGGCTACGTGCTCGTGCGCATGGAGCTCGACGAGGACACCTGGTCGGTCGTGCGCCACACGCCCGGCGTGACCGGCTTCGTCGGCAACGCCCACAACCCCGCGCCGCTGCGCTTCGACGAGGCCTTCACGATGCTGAAGCCGCTCGCCGACGAGCAGCTCGCCGAGCAGCAGAAGTCCACGCCCGACCAGCAGCCCACGCAGCTCACGGTCGAGGTCGACTTCGAGGTCGGCGAGACCATCACGATCACCGAGGGCTCGTTCGCGGGCTTCCCCGGCACGATCTCCGAGATCCAGCCGGCGAGCCGCAAGCTCACCGTGCTCGTCAGCCTGTTCGAGCGCGAGACTCCCGTGGAGCTCGGCTTCGGCCAGGTCAGCAAGCTCTAGCCCCCACGCGGGCTGGATGCGGTCCCGGGCTCCACACACGAGCTCGCGTCCGCGATACACCAAGAAGGAAGAGACATGGCACCCAAGAAGAAGGTCACGGGTCTGATCAAGCTGCAGATCCAGGCCGGCGCCGCCAACCCCGCTCCGCCGGTCGGTCCGGCGCTCGGTCAGCACGGCGTCAACATCATGGAGTTCTGCAAGGCGTACAACGCCGCGACGGAGAACCAGCGCGGCAACGTCATCCCGGTCGAGATCACCGTCTACGAGGACCGCTCGTTCGACTTCGTGCTCAAGACCCCGCCGGCCGCAGAGCTCATCAAGAAGGCCGCTGGCGTCAAGAAGGGCTCCGGCGTCCCGCACACGACGAAGGTCGGCAAGCTGACGCAGGCGCAGGTCGAGGAGATCGCGCAGCAGAAGATGCCCGACCTCAACGCGAACGACCTCGAGGGCGCGAAGAAGATCGTCGCCGGCACCGCCCGCTCCATGGGCATCACCGTCGAGGCCTGATCCTCGCGACACCCGAGCCGCACGGCTCACCAGTGGGAGCGCCGGCCAGGCGCGCACCACGACTCTGAACTAGGAGAACGACATGGCACAGAAGTCCAAGGCCTACAAGGCCGCAGCGGCGAAGATCGACGCTGACAAGTCCTACACGGCAGCAGAGGCCGTCGCGCTCGCTCGCGAGACCGGCTCGGCGAAGACCGACTCGACCGTCGAGGTCGCGCTCAAGCTCGGCGTCGACCCCCGCAAGGCAGACCAGATGGTCCGCGGTACCGTTTCTCTTCCTCACGGCACCGGCAAGACCGCTCGCGTCATCGTCTTCGCGCAGGGCCCGGCCGCCGAGGCCGCCATCGCCGCGGGCGCCGACGAGGTCGGCTCCGACGAGCTCATCGAGAAGGTCGCCGCCGGCTGGACCAACTTCGACGCCGCCGTCGCGAGCCCCGAGCTCATGGGCAAGGTCGGTCGTCTCGGCAAGGTGCTCGGCCCGCGCGGCCTGATGCCGAACCCGAAGACCGGCACCGTCACCCCGAACGTCGCGCAGGCCGTGACCGACATCAAGGGCGGCCGCATCGAGTTCCGCGTCGACAAGCACGCCAACGTGCACTTCATCGTCGGCAAGGCCTCGTTCTCGGAGGAGCAGCTCGCCGACAACATCCAGGCCGCGCTCGACGAGATCGTGCGCCTGAAGCCGTCGTCGTCGAAGGGCCGCTACGTGCAGAAGGCCACGGTCTCCACGACCTTCGGCCCCGGCATCCCGGTGGACGTCACGACCATCTGAGACCCCCGTCTCGCACGAATGCCCCGCTCCGGCGGGGCATTCGTCGTCTCCCGACCCCTTCCGCCGATTCCGACCCGGTGCGCCGGGTCGCCAGAGCCGGAACGGGTCGGGCGCCTCGCTACACCTCGATCAGGCGGTGCTCGTACGCGAGCGCGATGAGCTGCACGCGGCTCGCGACGCACAGCTTGCCGAGGATCGCGCGCATGTGGGTCTTCACGGTCGTCTCGGCGACCCACAGCCGCTGCGCGATCTCCGCGTTCGAGAGCCCGCGCGCGGCGAGCGCGAACAGCTCGCGCTCGCGCTCGGTGAGGTCCGCGAGCAGCGCGGTGTCGGGGGCAGGCCGCACGGGCGCGAACGCCCGCAGCAGATCGAAGGTCTCCGCGGGCGCGATCACCTGCTGGCCGTCGACGACCGCGCGGATCGACTGCACGAGGAACTCGGGCCGGGCGTCCTTGAGCAGGAACCCGCTCGCCCCGGCGCGCAGCGCATCCACCACCGCCCTGTCCTGCCGGATGGTCGTGAGCACGATCACGTGCGGCGGCGGCTCTGGCGCCTCGCGCCGGATGGCCGCGGTCGCGCTCACGCCGTCGAGCACGGGCATGCGGATGTCCATGAGCACGACGTCGGGCCGCAGCTCGCGCGTGCGCTCGATCGCCTGCTGCCCGTCGAGCGCGGTGCCGGCGACCTCGAGCCCCTCCTGGCTCTCGAGGATCATCGACAGGCCCTGCAGGAACAGCTCCTGGTCGTCGACGAGCAGCAGCCGGATGGGCGCCGGCTCGGTCACGGCTCCTCCGGCGGCGCGATCGGGTTGCGGATGCGTCCGTCCGGCAGGCGGGTCGGCGTCAGGTCGACCGTGGTCGCCCCCGACCAGCCGGTGCGCGGCCGCGCCTGCGGTGCGGGCGGGTAGGGGAGCGTGGGATTCGTCGCGGTGGGCTGCGTGTCGGCGGCCGTCTGCGGGTGCCGCTCGCGGTAGCGGCGCGTCGCCTCGACGATCCACGGCGCGACGACGTCCTCGGGGCGCTGCTGCTGCGGCACGGGCAGCGTGAACAGCTGCTCCTCGGTGAGCGGCGGCGTCTGCGCATCGCTCACCTTCCGGAACCCGGCGCCCGCCTCGGCGGGCTCGGGCGCGTAGGGCAGGTAGGCGCTCACGACGAAGCCCTCGCCGTCGGCGTCGATCTCGAGCGTGCCGCCCGCGAGCCGGGCGCGCTCGTGCATGCCCGCGATGTCGCGGCCGGCGGGCTTGAGCGCAGCGCGGTCGCGGATGGGCGAGGCGACCGCGATCGACAGGCCCGGGCCCGTCCACGTGAGTGCGACGACGATGTCGATGTCGGCGCCGCCGTGGCGGAGCGCGTTCGTGAGGCTCTCCTGCACGATGCGGTAGGCGGCGATGTCCGCGATCCTCGACAGGTGCCCGTGCGCGCCGATGTCGTGCAGCGCGACACGAGGGCCTGCCGAGCGCACCTGCTCGACGAGGCCGGGGATGTCGGCGCTCGTGGGCTGCGGGCGCCGCGCGTCGTCGTCGACGCGCTCGAGCAGCTGCCGCACCTCCACGAGCGCGAGCCGCGCGGTGTCGCTGATCGTCGTCAGCACCGGCTCGATGCGCTCGGGATGCGCCTTGTGGCTCAGGCGCAGGCCCTCGGCCTGGGCCGCGAGCACGGCGAGCGAGTGCGCCATCACGTCGTGGAAGTCGTGCGTGAGGTCGGCACGCAACCGCTCGTCGCGCAGCTCCGACTCGACGACCGTGGTGCGGGCGACCGCCTGCTGCTTGGAGGACTCGGCGCGCAGGTAGTCACGCAGCGCTCGCCCGCCGAGGACGGCGGCCCACGCGACGATCGCGAACATCAGGGCGAAGAAGCCCTCGCCCTGGCTGACGCTCTCGCCGCGCAGACCGGCCTGGACCCCCAGCGCCGTGATCGAGACGGCGGCGACCGCGGCGACCGGGATGCCCGTGAGGGCGCGCCGGCGCAGCGGCTCGACGCCCCAGGTCGCGACGAGCCCGGCGACCAGCGCCAGCATGAGCAGCGCCCAGCCGGCGGAAGCGGTGCTCGCGGCGGCCGCGAGCAGGGCCCCCAGCGCTGCGCCGCCGAGCGCGATCAGCGGGTACGCGCGCGAGACCGCCAGGGCGATCGAGGCGACCAGCAGCGCGGGGATCGCCGGCACGGAGGAGTACCACGTGAGCAGATTCGCCACGAGCACGATCGCGGCGATCGGGGCGGGCCACCATCGGTCGGCGACGCGCAGCCACTGGTGCAGGTCCATGCTCGGAGGCTAGCCCGGCGCACCCGGCCGGTGCACCGCATCCGCCCCCATCTCGTCCCGAAGAAGGAGGTGCTGCGCCGCGCGGGAGGGGTGCCGAGGCCGCGCCGGAGGAGCGGCAGTTTCGCGATTGTGACTGTCCCGTGACCATGCTTGCGCCTTGAGGCGGCTAGGTTGTTCCCGACGCATGCTCACCGCGGAGCGCGGGTGCGTGCGAACGGTCCCACAAGGAAAGGTCCAGCACCGTGATCCCATCCGCAAAGCGTCGCCTGCTCGCAGGTCTCGCCGGTGGCGCAGCACTGACGCTCGTGCTCACCGGCTGCATCCAGAGCGAGCGCGATGACGAGGGCGATGGCAGCGCCGCGCCCAGCGACGTGAACTCGACGTTCGTCTTCGCAGGTTCGTCCGACCCGTCCGGGCTCGACCCGGCGTTCGCGAACGACGGTGAGACGTTCCGCATCGCACGCAACATCTTCGAGGGCCTCATCGGCGTCGAGCCCGGCACCGCCGACCCGGCACCGCTGCTGGCCGAGGACTGGGAGACGACCGAGGACGGCCTGTCGACCACCTTCCAGCTGAAGCCCGACGTCACCTTCCACGACGGCACGCCGTTCAACGCCGAGGCCGTCTGCGCCAACTTCGAGCGCTGGTTCAACTGGGAGGGCATCGCCGCGACCGAGAGCCTGTCGTACTACTACGGCTCGCTCTTCGGCGGCTTCAAGGGCGACGAGAACGCGCTCTACGAGTCGTGCTCGGCCGACGACGAGCTGACGGCGACCGTGAACCTCACGCGGCCGTTCTCCGGCTTCATCGCCTCCCTGTCGCTGCCGTCCTTCTCGATGCAGAGCCCGACGGCGATGGAGGAGTACGGCGCCGATGACGTCGGAGGCTCCGCAGAGGCGCCCGAGTACAGCGAGTACGCCGAGTCGCACCCGACGGGCACCGGGCCGTTCATGTTCGAGTCCTGGAACCCGGGCAACTCGGTCGTGCTGAAGGCCTACCCCGAGTACTGGGGCGAGCAGGGCCAGGTGCAGGAGGTCATCTTCCGCGTGATCGACGACCCGACCGCCCGCCGCCAGGCGCTCGAGGCCGGTGACATCGACGGCTACGACCTGGTCGCGCCTGCGGACACGGCCGCGCTCGAGGAGGCCGGCTTCAACGTCATGCAGCGCGACCCGTTCACGGTGCTCTACCTCGGCTTCAACCACCAGGTCGAAGAGCTGCAGGACCCGCTCGTGCGCGAGGCGATCGCCCACGCGATCGACCGCGACGCGCTCGTGACGCAGGTGCTGCCCGAGGGGACCGAGACGGCCACGCAGTTCATCCCTCCGGTCGTGAACGGCTACAACGAGGACATCACGACCTACGAGTACGACCCCGAGCGCGCTCGGGAGCTGCTGGCCGAGGCGGGCTACGAGGACGGTCTCGAGCTGACGTTCAACTACCCGGTGAACATCTCGCGGCCGTACATGCCGAACCCGGAGGAGATCTTCGTCGCGCTCTCGGGCCAGCTCGAAGAGGTCGGCATCACGACGACCCCGGTCGCCGATGAGTGGGTGGACTACCTCGACCGGATCCAGGGCACTGCCGACCACGGCATCCACATCCTCGGCTGGACGGGTGACTACAACGACACCGACAACTTCGTCGGCGTCTTCTTCGGCACGCAGGGCAACGAGTGGGGCTTCGACAACCCCGAGCTCTTCCAGGCGCTGGCCGAGGCGCGGCAGATCCCCGACATCGACGAGGCCGGCGCTCGCTACCAGGAGATCAACGAGCAGATCGCGCAGTTCATCCCCGGTGTGCCGCTCGCGCACCCCGCGCCCTCGCTGGCGTTCAACCCGCGCGTGACGTCCTACCCCGCGAGCCCCGTCAACGACGAGGTGTACAACCTGATCGAGCTGAGCGAGTAGCCTCAGTCGGTCACCCGGATGCCGCGGGCCCGTCCGGCC
>DASSWM010000300.1:0-9298 GCA_035704865.1 Agrococcus sp. | reverse complement strand
TGGCTCGCGCGCTCGGCCGACGGCAAGCGCGACAAGGCCGAGGAGCGGCTCGCCGGCTTGCTGCGCGACCCGCAGGGCCTCGACTTCGCGATCGGCTTCGTCGACAAGGTGGTGCGGCCCGAGGACCCGAAGGTCAGCGCGCGCAACTTCGAGGAGCTCAGCCGCGACATCCCCGGCTTCCTCGACTGGTACCTCAAGCTCGGCGTCACGCTCGGCGGCGGCTTCGGCATCGTGAGCCCGCGGCTCATCATCCCGATGGTCAAGAAGGCGATGCGTGAGATCGTCTCGCACCTCGTGATCGACGCGACGCCCGCGAAGCTCGGCAAGCCGCTCGCGAAGCTGCGCGAGAGCGGCAGCCGGCTCAACATCAACCTGCTCGGCGAGGCCGTGCTCGGGGACCAGGAGGCGACGAGCCGGCTCGAGGGCACGATGGAGCTGCTGCAGCGCGACGACGTCGACTACGTGTCGGTCAAGGTCTCGGCCGTCGCGCCGCAGCTGCAGCTGTGGGCGTTCGACGAGACGGTCGAGCACGTCGTCGAGCGGCTCCTGCCGCTCTACCGCCTGGCCGCGTCGTCGACGCCGCCGAAGTTCGTCAACCTCGACATGGAGGAGTACCGCGACCTCGACCTCACGATCGCGGTGTTCGAGCGGCTCATGGTCAAGCCCGAGCTCGCGCGGCTCGAGGCCGGCATCGTGCTGCAGGCGTACCTGCCCGACGCGCTCGCCGCCTACCGCCGCCTCGCCGCGTTCGCGCAGGAGCGCCGCGCCCAGGGCGGCGCCTGCATCAAGGTGCGGCTCGTCAAGGGCGCCAACCTGCCCATGGAGCGCGTCGACGCGAGCCTCCACGGCTGGCCGCTCGCGACCCTCCCCTCGAAGGAGTCGAGCGACGCCAACTACAAGCGCGTGCTGCGCGAGGCGCTCACCGCCGAGAACGCCGCCGCCGTGCGCATCGGCGTCGCGAGCCACAACCTCTTCGACCTCGCCTACGCCGCCGAGCTCGCCGAGCGCCACGGCACGCTCAGCCGCGTCGACGCCGAGATGCTGCTGGGCATGGCCGTCGACCACCGCGACGCCGTGCGCGAGGTCTTCCCCAGCCTCGTGCTCTACACGCCGGTCGTGCGACCCGACCAGTTCGACGCGGCCGTCGCGTACCTGATCCGCCGGCTCGAGGAGAACGCGGCGGGCGAGAACTTCATGTCGAGCATGTTCGAGCTCGGCGACGACGCCGTCTTCGAGCGCGAGCGCGACCGCTTCCTCGGCTCGATCGCGCTGCTGCAGCGCGAGGATGCCGAGCGAGCCCCCGGCGCGGCGCCCGAGCCGAACCGCACCCAGGACCGCCTCGGCGACCTCGCGGCGTCCATGACGCATCCGTCTGCCTTCGCCAACGAGCCCGACACCGACCCGGCGCTCGCCGCCAACCGCGACTGGGCGCGGCAGATCGTGCAGCGCGCCGGTGCCACCGAGCTCGGCCTGCGCACGCTCGAGCTCAACCGCATCGAGGACTGGCCGACGCTCGAGCGCCGCATCGACCGGGCGGCGCAGGCGAGCGACGGATGGGCCGCGAAGGGCGCCGAGGGACGCGCGGCGGTGCTGCGCGACGCGGCCGAGGCGCTGGGCGCCTACCGGGGGCGGCTGATCGAGATCATGATGGCCGAGACGGGCAAGACGCTCGCGGAGGCCGACCCCGAGGTGTCGGAGGCGATCGACTTCGCCCGCGCCTACGCCGAGCAGGCGCCGCTGCTCGAGCAGCTCGACGACGCGACGCCGCGCCCCGTCGCGCTCACGGTCGTGACGCCGCCGTGGAACTTCCCCGTCGCCATCCCCACGGGCGGTGTGACCGCGGCGCTCGCGACCGGCTCCGCCGTCATCCTCAAGCCCGCGCCGCAGGCTCGTCGCAGCGCGGCGGTCGTGTGCGAGGCGCTGTGGGAGGCGGGCGTGCCGCGCGAGGTGCTCGTGCTGTGCGACGTCGACGAGGGTGAGCTCTCGCGGCAGCTCATCGCGCACCCGGCGGTCGGGCGCGTGATCCTCACCGGCTCGATCGCGACGGCCGAGCTCTTCACCTCGTGGCGCCCCGACCTGCCGCTGCTGGCCGAGACGAGCGGCAAGAACGCGATCATCGTGACGCCGTCGGCCGACCTCGAGCTCGCGGCGAACGACATCGTGCGCAGCGCCTTCGGGCACGCGGGGCAGAAGTGCTCGGCGGCATCCGTCGTCATCATGGTCGACACGGTGGGCGACTCGGAGCGCTTCCGCCGCCAGCTCGTCGACGCTGCGACGACCCTGCGCGTCGGCTCGCCGCTCGACGCCCGCACCCACGTCGGGCCGCTCATCGAGCCCGCGCAGGGCGCGCTGCTGCGCGCGCTCACGACGCTCGACGAGGAGGAGGAGTGGCTGCTCGAGCCCCAGCGGCTCGACGACGCCGGCCGGCTCTGGTCGCCGGGCATCCGCGACGCGGTCGAGCCGGGCACGTACGCGCATCTCACCGAGTTCTTCGGGCCGCACCTCGCGCTCATCGAGGTCGACACGCTCGAGGAGGCGATCGACGTGCAGAACGCCACCGAGTTCGGCCTCACCGCGGGCATCCACTCGCTCGACCCGCACGAGGTGGCGCAGTGGCTCGACGAGGTGCGGGCGGGCAACCTCTACGTCAACCGCGGCATCACGGGCGCGATCGTGCGCCGGCAGCCGTTCGGCGGCTGGAAGCGCTCGCAGGTCGGGCCGGGCGCCAAGGCCGGCGGGCCGAACTACCTCGCGACGCTCGTCGACTGGGAGCCGGTCGAGCGCGGGCCGCGCGAGTCGGTGCGCCTGCACGGGCTCGACAAGCGCGTCGCCGAGCTCATCGAGGCGGCGACGCCCGCCCTCGACTTCCTCGAGTTCGACCGTGTGCGCGCCGGCGCGAACAGCGACCAGACGGCGTGGGAGGAGGAGTTCGGCCTCGCGCGCGACGTGTCGGGCATCGCCGCCGAGCGCAACGTGCTGCGCTACCGCCCCGCCGACGTGCTCATCCGCGTCGCCGACGACGGCTCGGTCGCCGACCTCGTGCGGCTGCTCGCCGCCGCCGCGCGCACGCGCGCCATCCTCCGCGTCTCGACCGCGGTCGAGGTCCCGAAGGGCGTCCTGCAGCTGGCGAGGCAGCCGATCCCGCACGTGAAGATCGAGGAGCTCGTCGTCGAGTCCGACGCCGAGTTCCATGCACGCATCGCCTCGGGCGAGGTGCTCGACGCCGTCGAGAACGAGGATGCGCTCGGCCTCATGCGCGTGACCGAGCCGCTCCGACGCATCCGCCTCGTCGGCACCGACGCGGGCCTGCGGCCGGCGCTCGCCGGCAACGCGACCGTGGCCGTCTACGACGGGCCCGTGACGACCGAGGGCCGCATCGAGCTGCTGCCGTTCCTGCGCGAGCAGGCGATCTCGATCACGGCGCACCGCTTCGGCAACCCCGACAAGGACATGCTGGGGCTGCCTCTGTAGGTGCTCACGAGCGCGCCCGGACGGCGGCGGGGCCTGGTTGACTGGCCCCATGCGGTACGGATACAAGGCCAGCGCCGAGCAGTTCCCGCCGAACGAGCTGCTCGAGCTCGTGCAGCTCGCCGAGCAGGTGGGGCTCGACAGCGCGTTCATCAGCGATCACCTGCAGCCGTGGCGGCATGAGGGCGGGCATGCGCCGAACGCGGTCGCGTGGCTCGGCATGGCGCTCGAGCGCACCGAGCGGATCACGCTCGGCACGTCGGTGCTCACGCCGACGCTGCGCTACGAGCCGGCGGTCGTGGCGCAGCAGTTCGCGACGCTCGGGCAGGTGCACCCGGGGCGGCTCATCCTCGGCGTCGGCACCGGCGAGGCGCTCAACGAGCAGGTGATCGGCGTCGAGTGGCCCGAGCTCAAGGAGCGCTTCGCGCGGCTGCGCGAGGCCGTGCGGCTCATGCGCCTGCTGTGGACCGAGGAGCGGGTCGAGTTCGACGGCGAGTTCTACTCGCTCAACGGCGCGACCATCTACGACCGTCCGGACCAGCTCATCCCGATCTACGTCGCGGGCGGCGGCCCGGCGACGACCCGGTACGCGGCCCGCTTCGCCGACGGGCACATCTGCACGTCGGGCAAGGGCGGCGACTACTACCGCGACACGATCGTCGCGAACCTCGAGGAAGGGCTCGCGAAGGAGGGCCGCGACTCGGCCGAGGTCGACCGCATGATCGAGATCAAGGTCTCCTACGACCGCGATCCCGCCGCGGCCCTCGAGCACACGCGCTTCTGGGCGGCGCTCTCGCTCACGCAGGAGCAGAAGCACGCGGTGCACGACCCGATCGAGATGCAGCGGCTCGCGGACGAGCTGCCCATCGAGCAGGTCGCGAAGCGCTGGATCGTGGGCTCCGACCCGGGCGCGGTGGCGGCCGAGATCCGCGCGTACGTCGACCTCGGGTTCACCCACCTCGTCTTCCACGGGCCCGGCGGCGACCAGCGCCGCTTCCTCGAGCAGTTCGCCGAGGACGTGCTGCCGCTACTGCCCGAGCGCTGAGCTGGCCGGCCGCTGAGCTGGCCGGGCGCTGAGCGGGCCGAGCGCCGAGCGGGCCGGCCGCTGAGCCGACCGCACGCTCAGACGACGCGGTCGCTCAGGCCGCCGCCGTCTCCGTCGCCACGCGCCGCACGAGCGGCAGCGCACACGCGGCCGCGCCGAGCGTGACCGCGACGGCACCGACGGCCATGAGCGCCCACGTGATGACGGAGGCGGGGCTGTTGATCCAGATCACGATGGTCGGCAGGATCAGCAGCAGCGCCACGGCCGCCGCGCCGCCGACGCCGACGATGAGCGGCAGCGTCACCTGCCGCACGATCGCGGCGCGCATCACGGGCAGGTCGACGCCCATGCGGTGCATCGCCTGGTGCTCGCGGCGCTGGTCGAGCACCTTCGCCGACTGGGCGATGCCCGCGAGCACGGCGCCGAGCACGCCCGCGATCGCGATGGTGAGCACGGCACCGGTCGCCATGTCGTTGCTCATCGGGTCGTCGCCCACGGCCATCGCGGGCGCCAGGGACGCGAATCCGCCCGCCATCACGGCGATCGCCATGGCGCCGACGATGTTGAAGGCGCCGCGCGGGTCGTCGACGACACGTCGGGCCGCGAGCAGCGTCGCGGGGCTGCGCGCGCCCTTGGCGACGAGCCACGCGATGCCCTGGATCACGAGCGGCCCGATGAGCGCGTACGAGAGCACCACGATCGAGATGAGCACGATCGAGACGGTCATCTCCACCGGCACGAGGTCGAGCACGACGAGCACCACGTAGGCGGCGATCGCGAGCCCGAAGCCGGCGATGCGCCAGAGCGAGAGCCGCTTCGCGGTCACCCGCTGCGCGACGCCGAGCGGCGTCACGTGCACGCGCTGGAGCGAGGCGAGCGCCGCGACGAGCGCGATCGCGACCACGGCGCCCGCGGCCGCGAGCCACACCCACGCGGGAGGCAGCAGCTCGGCGACGGTGAAGGGCATGCCCTGGAACTCGATGCGCGCGATGCCGGGCGTCACGGCGAGCGCAAGCATCGCGCCGATCACCACGCCGACGAGCGCCTGCGCGACCGCGTCGAGCACCGCCATGGCAGTCACCTGACCGCGGGTCGCGCCCGCGAGCCGCAGGGCCGCGAGCCGGTCGTCGCGGCGGGCGATCGCCAGGCGCACGGCGGCCTGCGCGAGCGTCCAGACCGCGGGCAGCAGCAGCGCGGCGGCCACGAACGCGAGCGTCAGCACGAACGAGCCGGTGTCGGGGTCGACGGCACCCGTCTCGAGCCGCACGCGGAAGGCGTTGACGCCGCCGAGCACCGCGAGCAGCGCCGCGGTCGCGAAGGCGAACGCGATGGCGCTCAGCACGTCGGTCGCGCGAGGGCCGGTGGCGCGCAGCAGCCGCGCCCACAGTCGCACGGCGGTCATCGGGAAGCCTCGATCCAGGCGGCCATCGGGTTCGCGACGCGCTGCTCCGCGGGAGCGCCATAGGGAGCCGGGTGGGCGGGCGACTGCGCGGCCCACTGCGCGGGCGCGGGGTGGGCGGCCTGCGGCATGGCAGTGGGCGCCGGCGCGGCCCACTGCTGGGTCGCGGGGTGACCCGTCTGCGGCGCTGCTGCCTGCGGGGGCGCCTGGTGGGCCATGCTCGCGACCGGGACGTGCGCGCCAGCGTCCGAGGACGCATCCGCCCCCCGCTCGGTCGGTCCGTCGCTCACGACGCGGCCGTCCTCGAGGCGGATGACGCGCGAGCAGGCCGCGGCGACCTCCGGGTCGTGCGTGACGACGACGAGCGAGGCGCCGTGGCCGAGGGTCGCGCCGATGAGCAGCGCCATGACGGCCTGCCCCGTCGAGCGGTCGAGGGCGCCGGTGGGCTCGTCGGCGAAGACGATGCCGGGGTCGCCGACGAGCGCGCGGGCGATGGCGACGCGCTGGGCCTGGCCGCCCGAGAGCTCGCCGGGCCGACGCGTGAGCATGCCGCCGAGGCCCAGCCGGTTGAGCAGCGCGCCCGCGGCGGCTTCCGCGCCGACGCGCGAGCCGCCGCCGAGCATGAGCGGCAGTGCGACGTTCTCGATCGCGGGCAGCTCGGGCAGCAGCTGCCCCGACTGGAAGACGAAGCCGAAGTCGCTGCGGCGCAGCCGCGTGCGCTGCCCGTCGCGCATGGTCGCGAGATCCTGCCCGCGCCAGACGACGCGGCCGTCTGCGGGGGCGATGATGCCGGCGAGCACGTGGAGGAGGGTCGACTTGCCCGAGCCCGACGGGCCCATGATGGCGACCGCCTCCGGCCCGTCGGCGCCGATCGTGAGCGAGACGTCGGCGAGGGCGGGGGCGGCCGAGGCACCCTCGCCGTAGGTGTGCGTGAGTCGATGTGCGTCGAGTCGATTGGTCTGCATGCTCCCATCGGAGCAGTCGCGCGGCCGCGATCCCAGCGAATCGGCCCGCTTTGCATCGCCGGTCGCATGCGGATCATCCCAGCGGATGACGGGCTGCCGTGCGCCGTCCGTCGGCAGCCGTGCACCGCATCCGCCACCGTCCGTCGGCAGCCGTGCACCGCATCCGTCATCATCTCGGGGCGGATGCGCAGGGTCGCCGTCCGTAGGCTGGTGCCGTGACGATCGCGGCCCGCATCCAGGCCCTCAGCATCCAGGCGGAGGGCACCGCCACGCGCCCGATCGCGATCGTGCCGGCCGCGCTCGTGACGCTCGGCGCGATCCTGCTCTTCTGGGTGCTGAGCGACTGGGGCTACCTGCCGCTCGTCGCGGGCGTCGTCGGCGGCATCCTCACCGACCGTGCGGGCGCCTCCCGCAAGCTCGGGCAGGATCTCGCCCTGATCGCGATCGCGCTCACCTGGATCTCGTTCATCTCGCTGCACGCCGACATCTCGAACGCCGGCATCGCCCGCTTCACGATCGCGCTCGGCGGCGCCGTGCTCATCCCGTACGCGATCACCCGCTGGGGCTTCAAGGACCACGCGATCCGCTTCCCGTGGAAGGGCGGCCGCTGGTCGAAGCGCATGTGGACGTACATCGTCATCGTCGTGCTCGCCGCCTACCTCATCCTGCCGTTCTACTTCCTCACCTCCGGCGTCTACCGCAACTGGCCCGCGGTCGAGGAGTGGGACATGATCGCGCGGCTGTTCATGGGCGTGAACGCGGTGGGCCTGTGGGACGAGCTGTTCTTCATCTGCACCGCCTACACGCTGCTGCTGCGCCACTTCCGGCCGTGGCTGGCGAACATCCTGCAGGCGGGCATCTTCGTGTCGTTCCTGTGGGAGCTCGGCTACCAGTCGTGGGGCCCGCTGCTGACGATCCCGTTCGCGCTCGTGCAGGGCGCGATCTTCTCCTGGACGAAGAACCTCCTGTACGTCGTCACGGTGCACCTGCTGTTCGACGCGGTCGTCTTCCTCGTGATCGTGCACGCACACCACCAGGCGGCGCTGCCGATCTTCCCCCTCGTGCACGGCTTCTGAGCGCCGACGGCGGCTGCGCGCCATGCATCTCAACCGGTTCTGGGCGCCGTCGACCGGATGATCCGCTCGATGGCAGTCAGAACCGGTTGAAGATCGACGGATGCGACGGGTTCCGTCGAGGGGGCGGATGCGGTGGGTTCCGCAACCGCGCGGGCCCGCGTATGGTGCGCGGCATGGCAATCGCACGCAACCCGCAGATCATCATCGACTGCCCCGATCCGCAGGCGCTCGCGCAGTTCTACGCCGCGCTGCTCGACTGGAAGGTCGACCCCGACTCCGACGCGGAGTGGGCGACCATCGGCGACCGCGGCGGGCGCGAGCTGAGCTTCCAGGGCGTGGCCGACTTCCGCGCGCCCGACTGGCCGGGGCAGGAGCTGCCGCAGCAGATGCACCTCGATGTCGACGTCGACGACCTCGACGAGGCCGAGGCGGCGGTGCTCGAGCTCGGCGCCACGAAGCACGACCACCAGCCCGGGCAGTCGTTCCGCGTCTACCTCGACCCGGCCGGCCACCCGTTCTGCCTCGTGAAGCCCAGCGCGACGTAGCGGCTGTCGGCGGGCGGGCGTAGCGTGCCCGCATGGCCATCGCACGCTCCCCCTCCGTCGTCATCGACTGCCCCGACGCCACCGTGCTCGCGCGCTTCTACGGCGCCCTGCTCGACTGGCCGGTCTCGACCGGCGCCGACGACCAGGACACCTGGCAGGAGATCCGCGGGGAGGGGCAGGTCATCTGCTTCCAGCAGGTGGAGGACTACCGCGCGCCCGTCTGGCCGTCGCAGGAGCATCCGCAGCAGATGCACCTCGACGTGGTCGTCGACGACCTCGACGAGGCCGAGGCGGCGACCCTCGCGCTCGGCGCGACGAAGCACGAGCACCAGCCCGGCGAGACGTTCCGCGTCTTCCTCGACCCCGCCGGGCATCCGTTCTGCCTCTGCCTGAGCTGAGCTGCACGGACCTGCGCTGAGCGGCACGGGCGCGGTCACGCGGTCAGCGAGACCGCCGTCTGCATCCCGATGCGCGTGAAGCCGAGCCGGTCGGCGAGCCGCAACGACGCGGTGTTGCCGACGCGGCAGCGCCACTGCGCGACCAGCCCGGCGTCGATCGCCGCGGACACGGCGCCGGCCGCCGCCGATCCGGCGAAGCCCTGCCCGCGGTGCCGCGGCACGGCCGCGACGCCCAGGTGCGCGACCGTGCCGTGCCAGGGCTGGTAGCCGGCGACGGCGGTCGCCTCGCCCTGCGCGTCGTGCACGGCCCATCGGTGCTCCATCGTCTGGACGCCCGCCTCCGCCCACTCGTCCTCCGGAAGCGTCGCGCCGACCGAGGCGACGTCGAGCGAGGTCGCCTCG
>DASSWM010000299.1:0-5713 GCA_035704865.1 Agrococcus sp. | reverse complement strand
TCCTCCTGCTGCTCGGGCAGGTCGAGCTCCTGCACGATCGAGACCGAGGCATCCTGCACCCGCCAGTCGAGCGCCTTGATCAGCGCGACGGCACGGTCGACATCCGCCACCTTGACCTTCGACGACCGCGGCACGACGTAGGCGTCGACGTGGAAGACCTGGCCCTCGTCGCGGATGCGGCTCGCGGCGTCGCGCACCCAGCCGAGGCCGCGCAGCAGCTCGTCGACCTCCTCGTGCACCGGGTCGGGCTCCGACTGGTCGTAGGTCGTCGCGCGCATGTCCATGAGGTCGAGCACGGATGCGCGCGTGTTCTTGATGCCGTCCCAGAGGATGCCGGCGGAGATGAACAGCGCCGCGGCGCCGTCGAGCCACCAGATGCCGAGCCCGATGCCGAGCACGCCGATGATCGATCCGGCGTTCGTCGTCCAGTCGGCCTGCGCCATGTCGGCGTCGGCGTACAGCAGCTTGTTGTGCAGCTGCTTCGCGAGCTTCATCTTGGCGCGGCCGTAGAAGAACGGCGGGACCACGATGAGCAGCATCACGCCGATCATGAGCCAGCCCTGCCAGACGGTGATGCCGAAGACCTGCATCGTGCCGATCGGCGGGTGCTCCTGCTTCACGAGCCCGCTGATCGCCTCGTAGCAGAGGTTCGCGCCCACTCCGAGCAGCGCGACGCCGGCCACGAGGTGCCCGACCCCCATCGCGCGGTGGTAGCCGTAGGGGTGCTTCGCGGTCGCCGCGCGGCGCACGAACGGCAGCGCGACGAGGAACGCGATCTGCGGGATGGTCGAGAGCATGTCCTCGACCCACGCGGTCTGCATCGCCTGCGAGTTGCCCATCACGAGCGCGATGAGCGCGATCGTGCAGGTCGTGAAGGCGAGCACCGCCCACTCGAGGTTGCGTGCCTTGCGCAGCGCGCGCGCCTGGGCCTCTGGCAGGTCGCGCCCGCCCACCTGGCCCGCGGTCATGACTGCCCCTCGGGCGCCATCGCAGCGTCGAGGTGGCGCTCGAGCGCCGACAGGAACGCGTTCTCGCCCATGGGCGCGAGCATCACGAGCCCGCTCGTCGAGCCGTCGGCGAGCACCGCCTGGCCGTAGGGGCGGGTGACGGCGACGTGCGCGCTCCACGGCGTCTCCTCCGAGAAGCCCCCGACCACCAGGTCGAGCTCGCCGATCTCGAGCAGCTGCACGAGCTCCTGCTCGCTGCCGCGACGCCACTCGACGCGCGCGTCGATCGTCTCGGCGAACGACGCGACGAGCTCCGTCTCGGTGCCGGTCGGATGCGTCCCGGTCGTGTCCGTGTGCGGCGGGTTGTGCGTGATGCCCACCTCGAGCACGCCGCCGGTCACGTCGTCGAGCGTGCCCTCAGGATCCGTGGGGATCGTGATGCCGCAGCCCGTGAGCGCCACGACGAGCGCCGCGCCGAGCGCGCTCGCGCCGAGTCGACGCATCCGCATGCCAGCCATGCTCGGCATGCTAGCCCGGCGGTCGCAACAGCGCCTGAGCACCGCGACTGCACGCGTCAGCGGGCGCTGTAGCGCAGCTCGGGCCTGCCGGTGCCGCCGTAGCGCGGCGCGACCCGCGCGCGGCCCTCGACCACGAGCCGCTCGAGGTAGCGGCGGGCGCTCACGCGCGACATGCCCAGTCGCTCGCCGACCTCGGCAGCGCTGATCGACTCGTCGATCGTCGCGAGCAGCGTCGCGACCCGGTCGAGCGTGAGCTGCGAGCCGGCCGGCGCGAGCTTCTGCCGGTCGGCGGGCTGCAGCATCGCGTCGACCGCGCGCTGGTCGAGCGGGTGCGTCGAGAGGGTCTCGGCCTGCGCGAGCTCGGCGCGGATCGCCTCGAGCCGCTCGCGCATCGCCTCCATGCCGAACGGCTTGACGAGGTAGTGGCGCACGCCGAACGAGCGCGCCGCGCGCACCGTCTCGAGGTCGCGAGCGGCGGTGACCGCGACGACCTCGCCCGCGAACCCTCGCGCCCGGGCGACGCGCAGCACCTCGATGCCGGATGCGTCGGGCAGATGCACGTCGAGCAGCACGAGATCGGGGCGCACGGCCTCGATCGCTTCCAAGGCATCGCGTCCCGTGCTTGCCACACCCACGACGGCGAAGGCGCCGTGCCGCTCGACGAAGCCGCGGCTCACGAGTGCGACGGCCTTGTCGTCCTCGACGATGAGCACGCGCAGCGGCCTCACGACGGCGCTCCGCCGGTCGCCGCCGAGCCCGTCTTCGCGCCGGTCGCCGCCGAGCCCGCCCTCGACCCGCCGGCCGCCGAGCCCGCCTTCGCCCGCTGCACGCCGGCCGTGGGGCTCTCGACCGGCAGCCGCGCGACGAAGCGGGCGCCGCCGAGCGGTGACGCCTCGACGGTCGCCGAGCCGCCCAGCCGCTCGGCCACGCGGCGCACGAGCGTGAGACCGTAGCCGCGCGCGAGCCCGCCCGGCCGCTGCTTGGTGGAGACCTGGTGGTCGAAGATCGCTGCCCGCTGCTCGGCCGGCACCCCCGGCCCGTCGTCGTCGACGACGACCGTCACGACCCGGCCGTCTTCGGCGTCGACATCGTCGATCGCCACCTCGACGCGCCCGCCGGGCGAGGCGTCGAGCGCGTTGTCGACGAGGTTGCCGAGCACCGTCAGCCAGTCCCCCGCGACCGAGGGCGACGGCGCGGGCCGCAGGGACGCATCCGCCCCCACCACCAGCTCGACGCCGTGCTCGCGCGCCCGCGCCCGCTTGGCCAGCAGCAGCGCCGCCACCTCGAGCTCGAGGATGCCCGACGCCGGCTCGAGCGCCGCGAGCGCACCGCCGGCGCCCGCGCGCTCGATGACGGCCATCGCAGCGTCGGTCTCGCCGAGCTCGAGCAGCCCGCCGAGCGTGTGCAGCGTGTTGGCGAACTCGTGCTGCTGCGCGCGCAGCGTCTCGGTCAGGCCCTGCGCTCCGGCGAGCTCGCGCAGCGCGGCGTCGAGCTCGGTGCGGTCGCGCAGGATGAGCACCGTGCCGACCGCGCGGCCGTCGACGACCACGGGGTCTGCGCGCGCGACCAGCATGCGCTCGCCCGCGAGCACGAGCTGCTGCTCGCCCGCGTCGGCCAGCAGCGGCTCGAGCTGCGCGTCGAGCACGTCGGCGGCGGCGACCCCCGCGAGGTCGTCGCCCTCCCGGTCGAGCAGCCGCAGCGCCGCGTCGTTGCACAGCACGATCGTGTGCCGCTCGTCGAGCACCACGAGGCCCTCGCCGATGCCGTGCAGCGTCGCGTTGCGGGTCTCGAGCATCGACTTGATCTCCTCGGGCTCGACGCCGTAGATGCGGCGGCGCACGAGCGACGCGGCCCACGTGGCCAGCAGCACGCCGACGATCGCCGCGGCCACGAAGCACAGGCCGAGGATCCAGATGGTGCTGAGCCAGTCCTGCCGCAGCTCGGATTCGAGGATGCCGACCGAGACCTGGCCGATGACGTCGCCCTGGGCGTCGAACACCGGCACCTTGGCGCGCCAGGAGGTGCCGAGGGTGCCCGTCTGGGTGTCGAAGAAGAGGTCGCCGGTGATGACGGCGTTCGGCGGGGTCGAGACCATCTCGCCGATGCGCTCGGGGTTCGGGTGCGAGAAGCGGATGCCCTCGGCGTCGGTGACGACGACGTACGTGAGGTCGGATGCCTCCCTGGCGGTCTCGGCGATCGGCTGGATGACGGCGGACGGGTCCGCGTCGTCGTAGGCGTCGATCACCGACGGCAGCTGCGCGACCGAGTAGGCGACGCCGATCATGCGGTCGAGGTAGGCCTCGCGCAGCGAGCGCTCCTGCAGCCAGGCGGCGGCGATGCCGGAGGCGACCATGACGACGAGCATGATGGCGCTCTGCAGCACCACCAGCTGCGTGCGCAGCCTCATCGCCGGTCTCACAGCCCAATGGTAGGCCGCGCAGCACCCCCGCCGTGCCTGACCGAAACGACCGAAACGGCCGAATCGACCACAACGCCGTCGAGCGGCACGAGGCGGGCTAGCGTCGCCCCAGATCGTGACCCGGCAGGTCGTCGGGCGCTCAAGGAGGAGACGTGCGATCCATGCACCCGAGCACCGCGCGCAGCACGCGCATGCAGTCCATCATCCGCATCGGCATCGCGGGCGCAGCAGCGCTCACGCTCGCCGCCTGCTCGTCCGGCGGCGCCGCGCCGTCCGGCTCTGAGGGCGCCGAGGGCGAGGCGCCGACCGCGATCAGCGCGGTCAACGTCATCGCTCCCGCCGACCCGGGCGGCGGCTGGGACGCCACCGCTCGCGCGATCGGCCAGGTGCTGACCGACGCCGAGCTCGTCGGCAGCGCACCGGTGACGAACATCGGCGGCGCCGGCGGCACCGTCGGCCTCGCGAGCCTCGCGACCGAGACCGACCCGAACACGCTCATGATCACGGGCTCCGTGATGATCGGCGCGGTCGAGACGAACGCCTCCGAGAACCGCGTCGAGGACATGACGCCGATCGCGGCCCTCACCGAGGAGCCGCTCGTCATCGTCGTGCCCGCCGACTCGGAGTTCCAGACGCTGCAGGATCTCGTCGACGCGATCGTCGCCGAGGGCAAGGGCATCGCGGTCACCGGCGGCTCCGCCGGCGGCATCGACCACATCCTCGCCGGCCTGCTGCTCACCGAGGCGGGCGTCGCACCCGAGGAGGTGCCGAACACGCTCAACTACATCGCCAACTCCGGCGGCGGCGAGGCGCTGACGATGCTGCTCGGCAACACCGTGCAGGCCGGCATCTCCGGCGTCGCCGAGTTCTCGGAGTCGGTGCTCTCTGGCGACCTGCGCGCGCTGGCCGTCTCGAGCGCCGAGCCCTCCGAGCTGCTGCCCGAGGTGCCGACGATCCAGGACGAGGGCATCGACGTGACGCTCACCAACTGGCGCGGCGTCATCGCCCCGGGCGGCATCTCCGACGAGGAGCGCCAGGGCCTCATCGACCTCGTGACGCAGCTGCACGAGCAGGACGGCTGGACCGAGGTGCTCGAGACCAACGGCTGGACGGATGCGTTCATGGCCGGTGACGAGTTCGACGCGTTCGTCGCGGACGAGATCACGCTCACCCAGGAGACGCTGCGCACGATCGGCCTGATCGAATGAGCACCGCCCCGGCCGGCGCACCCTCCGAGGGTGCGTCGGCCCGGGCGCGCGCCGCCCGCATCGAGGCCATGGTCTTCGTCGGGCTCCTCGTGGTGCTGTCGATCGCGGTGCTGATCGCGACCACGACCATCCGCGAGCCCCCCGGCTCGACCGGCACGCTCGGCGCCCGCGTGGTGCCGTACGCCATCGGCGGCCTGCTGCTCGTCAGCTCGCTCGTCGTCTTCGTCCAGCAGCTGCGCGGCCACTTCGGCCACGCGGAGGAGGGCGAGGACGTCGACCTCGAGCACGGCACCTCGTGGGGCGCCACCGGCATCGTGGTGCTCGCGTTCCTCTCGCTCATCATCACGATCCCGTCGCTCGGCTGGCCGCTCGCCGTCGTGATCCTGTTCACGGGCGCCTCGCTCGCCCTCGGCGCGAAGCGCTGGTGGGTCTCGGCGCTCATCGGCCTCGCGCTCGGCGTCATCACCCAGTTCCTGTTCGGCACCCTGCTGGGCCTGTCGATGCCGCCCACCGGCACCCTCACCTCCTGGATCGGCCTCTGATGGACACCTGGTCCCTGCTGCTCGACGGCTTCGCCACCGCGCTCCAGCCGATCTACCTGCTCTACGCGCTGCTGGGCGT
>DASSWM010000298.1:0-3663 GCA_035704865.1 Agrococcus sp. | reverse complement strand
TGCATCCATCTCGTCACGATTCGTCACAGTCGCGCTCGTGCGCGCCTTCGTCGAGGCGGGCAAGCCGATCGGCGTCATCTGCCACGGCGCGTGGATCCTCATCGAGGCGGGCGCTGTCGAGGGGCGCACGATCACGAGCTACCCGAGCCTGAAGACAGATCTGATCAACGCCGGCGCCACCTGGGTCGACCAGGAGGTCGTGACCGACAAGGGCCTCGTCTCGAGCCGCCGCCCCGACGACCTGCCCGCGTTCAACGCGAAGATCATCGAGGAGTTCGCCGAGGGCGTGCACCGGCGCTGACGTGCGCGGCCGGCGCCGTCGAGGCGCCGGTCAGTCGCGCCAGCCGAGCTCGAGGGCCAGGGCGCCGAGCGACTCGAGCAGGTGCGCGTTGTAGGCGTAGCCGAGCTGGCTCGGCAGCGCGAACAGCACGGTGTCGGCCGCCTGCACGGCCTCGTCGGCCAGGAGTCGCCGCGCCACGTGCTCGGGGTCGCCCGCGTAGGTGGGGCCGCTGCGCGCGGCGCTGCCGTCGAGGTGGCCGACGCCGTCCCGCCGCTCGTCGGCGAGCCCGAAGTAGCGGCGGTCGTCGTCGTTCACGATCGGGAAGACGCTGCGCGTGACCGCGGTGCGCGGGCGGATGTCGTGGCCGGCTCGCGCATGCGCGTCGAGGTAGGCGCGCACCTGCTCCGCCTGCTGCACGTGGAAGGGCCGCCCGTCGTCCTGCAGCAGCAGCGTCGACGACAGCAGGTGGTAGCCGTGCTCGGCGGCCCACAGCCCGGAGGCGTGGTTGCCGGCGCCCCACCAGAGGCGGTCGGCGAGCCCAGGGGAGTGCGGCTCGATCGGCAGGTCGGGGCCGTGGCCGAGCTCGCGGGCGCGCTCGGAGTGCGCCTGCGGCTCGCCTCGCAGCGCCCGGCGCAGGTGGTCGGCGCGGGCCCGCGTCTCGTCGGGCCAGCTGCCGCCGGCCGGCAGGTCCAGCCCGAAGCGCTGCTGCCCGTCGACGGCCCGCTCGGGCGAGCCGCGCGAGATGCCCAGCTGCAGTCGCTCGCCCGCGACGAGGTCGGTGGCGCTCGCGATCTCCGCCATCGCGAGCGGCTGCTCGTAGCGCAGGTCGATCACCCCCGTGCCGAGCTCGAGCGTCGACGTGCGCGCGCCGATCGCCGCCAGCAGCGGGTAGGGCGTGGCGAGCGACTGGTCGAAGTGGTGGACGCGCACCCACGCGCCGTCGACGCCGAACTCCTCGGCCGCGACCGCCAGGTCGACGTGCATGCGCAGCGAGTCGCCGGCGGTCGGCACGCGCGAGCCCGGCACGTCGCGGTAGTGGCCGAACGAGAGGAAGCCGGTGCGTTTGCGCATGGTCGGTGGAACCGCGGCTCGCCGGGCGGCATTCCGCGTGCGGTGCCAGCCGCGGTCGGTGGCGGCGGGTTGGTCGGCGTGCGGGGTGGCCTCAGTCGCGGGTCGGCGTCAGCCTCGGATCGGCGTCAGCCGCGGGGCCGCGTCAGCCGTTCGAGGCGGCGCTGTGCACCGAGTCGGCCGAGGGCACCGCGACGGGCGCCGGCGCCTGCTGCGGGGCCGGGTTCGCCGCGGGGGCCTCCGTCGCGGAGGGCGCGGTCGGGGGCGTCGTCGGGGTCGGCGCGTGCGTGGCCGAGACGACGGATGCGTGGTCGCCGGTGGTCTTGATGGCGACCGGGCCGCTGTCGACGATGTCGCCGCGGATCTGAGCAGCCTCGATCGTGTGCCCCTGCGCGTCGCGGATCTCGACGGCACTCGCGACGCTCATCGCGCCCGCGGCGATCGTGCCGATCCCGAGCGCGCTGGCGGCGGTGACGGCGATCCACTTGGTCTTCACGGGGGTCCTCCTGGTGCTGGGCGGGGCGCCGTCGCGGCGTCTCGGCTCGATGTCTGCCCCTACTCTCGCGAGCGCTCATGAAGCCAGCAGGAGGACCAGATGAGAGCCCTCTCATGCAAGCGCGGCCCGGCGCGACTGTGACGAATCGTGACGAGATGGATGCAAGGGCACGTGATGGACGGTATAACTGATTGAGCACCCGGGCGACGTGGCCCGGACACCCACCCACCGCATCCATGAGGAGCCCTGTGTCCGCGACCACCCAGCCAGCGCCGCCGCGCGCACCGAAGAGCCGAGCCCGCAAGCTGCTGGGCTCGTTCGGCTTCCAGATCACGCTCGCCCTCGTGCTGGGCGTCGTGCTCGGCCTCATCGCCCGCCAGATCGGCCCCGGCGCCGACGACGCCCCCAACGCGCTCGCCGAGACGCTCGGCACCATCGGATCGAGCTACGTCGCGCTGCTGAAGACCGCCGTGGTGCCGCTCATCCTGACCGCGATCATCGCCTCGATCGCGCAGCTGCGGAAGGTGCAGAACGCGGCCCGCCTGGCCGGCCAGACGCTGCTGTGGTTCGCGATCACCGCCGCCATCGCCGTCTCGATCGGCATCACGCTCGGCACGACGCTGCAGCCGGGCTCGCGCGTCGACACCGGCGCGCTCGAGACGGCAGAGCCGAGCCGCGTCGGCGGCTGGTGGGACTTCCTGATCGGCCTGGTGCCGCAGAACTTCCTCGGCCTGACCGTCTCGACCCGCGCATCCGACACCGGCGACCTCACCTCCTCGGTCGGCTTCAACGTGCTGCAGGTCATCGTCATCGCCGCCGCGATCGGCATCGCGGCGCTCAAGCTCGGCAAGAAGGCCGAGCCCTTCCTCGACTTCACGCAGTCCGCGCTCAAGGTCATCCAGAAGGTGCTGTGGTGGATCATCCGCATCGCCCCGATCGGCACCGTCGGCCTGCTCGGCAACGCGGTCGTGCAGTACGGCTGGGAGAAGCTCGGCACGCTCGCCTGGTTCGTCGCCGCCATCTACCTCGGCCTCGCGCTGGTGCTGTTCGTGGTCTACCCGGTGCTCATCAAGGCGCACGGGCTGTCGATCCGCAAGTACTTCTCGGGTGTGTGGCCGGCGGTGCAGCTCGCCTTCGTGAGCCGCTCGTCGATGGGCACGCTGCCGCTCACGCAGCGCGTCACCGAGCGCAACCTGGGCGTGCCGCGCGAGTACGCGTCGTTCGCCGTGCCCTTCGGCTCGACCACCAAGATGGATGGCTGCGCCGCGATCTACCCCGCCATCGCCGCGATCTTCGTCGCGCAGTTCTTCGGCATCGAGCTCACGATCATCCAGTACGTGCTGATCGCGTTCGTCTCGATCGTCGGCTCGGCCGCCACGGCCGGCACCACCGGCGCGACGGTCATGCTGACGCTGACGCTGTCGACGCTCGGCCTGCCGCTCGAGGGCGTCGGCCTGCTGCTCGCCGTCGACCCGATCGTCGACATGGGCCGCACCGCGATCAACGTCGCCGGCCAGGCGCTCGTGCCCACGATCGTCGCCAAGCGCGAGGGCATCATCGACCTCGAGCTCTACAACGCCGACCGCGGCGACGTGCCGTTCCACGACGAGGACGAGGACGAGGGCGAGGGCGAGGCCACGGCGGATGCGTCGGCCGACTCGGACGCGGGCGGCGAGCCTGGCACGCCGTCGGGAGAGCGCCGCGAGCCGGTGCCCACCGCCTGACGCGCCCGGCGACGCCTGCCTGGCGGCGCCTGCCCGGCGGTGCGCGCGCCTGGCGGGCGACCCTGTCGGCCCGCCACATCCGGCGATGGACCCCT
>DASSWM010000297.1:0-2122 GCA_035704865.1 Agrococcus sp. | reverse complement strand
CTGACGCTACTGCCGCGCGGGGCCCGCGACACACCGTCGGGCCTGGACCGCGGCGTGATGACCGAAACTCGCACCTGCGCCCGTCCTGCGCCTCTACTCCCCGTGCGGCGCCTGCCCGGCGATCTGCTCGTGGTGGTGAATGACCTCAGCCACGATGAAGGTCAGAAACTTTTCGGCGAAGGCCGGGTCAAGCTCGGCCTCTTCGGCAAGCGTGCGCAGCCGCGCGATCTGCACGCGCTCTCGCTCAGGGTCGCTCGGCGCCATGCCGGTGGCGGCCTTCAGCGTGCCAACGGACTGCGTGCACTTGAAGCGCTCGGCGAGCAGGTGCACGAGGGCTGCGTCGATGTTGTCGATGCTCTTGCGTAGCGAGGCGAGCTCGGCCCGGGCGGCGTCGTCCATACGCCGAGCCTAATCGCCCCTAGCGCGCGGGCGGCACGGTGCGGAATCCGATGACCTTGTGGGTTCCGTCGCAGTACGGGCGGATGCTCGACGCCCCGCATCGGCACAATGCCACGACCCGCCGTTCGTCGCGTCGCGCTCCGCCGCCCGGGTTTTCGGCGTCGTCAACGTCGAGCGCGATGTTGCCGCGCACGAGGAAGGGCCCATTCGGGCAGGCGAAGATCTCGACGGGCTCAGCGCGCCCGCGCCCGCCCTCGCGCGCAGGCTCACCCACTGTCGCGCACCCGACGGCGCGTCGACGGGATGCGCTTCTTCGGCCCCGCAACGAGCGCTCGGTGGGTGCGCGGCGGGGTCCGCAGGCCGCTGCGGCCCTCCGTCCAGGCGGCAAGCATGTGCTCGGCGGCCCAGCCCTCGACGGCGAGACACGCGGCGGCGCCGAATAACACGTCGGCGAGCAGCTCGGGCTCTTGCTCGACCAGCCCGCCCGCAAGCTCGCGCCCGGCGATCTGCTCGTGAACAGCATCCGCTTCGACGTGTTCGTCGTAGTAGTCGACGACGTCGTCGCCGTATCCGAGCCGGCGAAGCCCGGCGGCGATGCGCTGGCACGGCAGTGACGACGTCATCTCGTAGGCGGCGAGGTGTCCGACGAGGGCGCCGCGCAGGCGCCGGTGCAGTCCGAACATGCTCATGGTGTTGAGGGCGCAGAGGGTGTGCGCGTCGATCAGGTCGAGGTAGCCGCCGTAGCGGGAGTCGAGGCCGGCGGCCTCCATCGCGCGGGCGTACAGCTGCTGGTGCATGCGCTCGGCGCGGCCGGCACCGTACTCGTCCGACTGCACCTCGACGAGGGCCGACTTGGCGCGCCCCCGCAGCCGCGGAATCGCCCAGCTGTGCGGGTCGGCTTCCTTCAGGGTGTACAGCGATCGCGCGATCAGGAACTCGCGCGCCTGCTCGGGCGTCGCCTCCGAGCGGAGGTAGTGGCTGAGCCCCTGCTCACCACCCTCCTTCGTGAGGGCAAACAGCGCCTGTGCCACGTGCTCGGCGTCGCGCGTCGGCGGCGGCGCTGGCTGCTCAACGCGGTCGCGGAGCGCCGCCTCCATGGCGTGCTCGATGCTGGCGCGGCAGGCGAGCAACCCGGGCTGCCACTCCCACCGCTCGTCAACGTCGGCGATGCCGCCGTAGTGCAACTCGTACAGCCAGAACAGCGCGAGCTGCAGGTCGCCGTCGGTGAGCACGTCGGCGCTCGCGCCGATGGCGCGGTCAATCTGGGCGGGAAGGTCGGAGACGATGGGCGGCTGGTCGACGGGCGAGCGCAGCACGACGGCGAGCGCGGCGGTCACGGGGCCGCGCGGCGAGCTGAGGCTCATAGGCCGTGTGAGACCCGACCCGCGGTCGTCGGCCCCGGGGCGCGACGCGTCGTCGGCCGTGCGGGAGTCCATGGGGGGTGCGATAGTCATCCGGCGACACTAGGCGCCCTGGGCTGTTGCTGTGGAGGGGTTGACAGACGCACCGACCGTCCGGTCTGCTGTCGCGGCATGCACCCAGTCACCTCTCTTCCGACAGCTCTCGACACCGGCCCGACCGAGGTTCCGCGCGGCGGCTCGGCCCGCCCGATCGCCGATGTTTCTGTTGTGATTCCCGCCCGCAACGACGCCCGGATGCTCGCCCACTGTCTCGCGGCCATCGCCCGGCAGACGGTGGGGCCGCGTGAGGTCATCGTGGTCGA
>DASSWM010000296.1:0-3614 GCA_035704865.1 Agrococcus sp. | reverse complement strand
CCGGCTCTGGCGCGCCTGCACCGTGCTCGCGGGCGCCGCGCTCGCGATGGCGGTCTGGGCGATCGCCGCCCCCATCCTCGGCATCGACCTGGTCGCGGGCTCCGGCGCCGCGGCGCAGCCGGTCGGCCCCGTCTCGGTCGCCGCCTCGTCGCTGCTGCTGGGCGGCGCGGCCTGGGCGCTGCTCGCGCTGCTCGAGCGCATGGGCGAGCGCGGCGTGCGCATCTGGCAGGTCACGGGCTGGCTCGTGCTGGCACTCTCGCTCGCCGGCCCGCTGCTGATGGGCGGCGCCTGGCCGGTGCTCGCGACGCTGCTGCTGATGCACGTCGTCGTCGGCGTGACGCTCATGCTCGGCCTCGCGCACAGCCGCAGGCTTGCGTAGCGTGGCGCGACGGAGGTGCCCATGCTTCGCGACGCGGTGATCGACCGCCCCTGCCAGGAGCCCGTCCCCGGCCTCGAGCGGCTCGCTCGCAGGCCGGGGCCGTGGTTCGCCCTCGCCTGGCTGCCGATCCTGCTCGCCGGCCCGCTCATCCAGGCGGCGCTCGACGCCGACCCGGTGCGGCTGCTCGCGCTCGTCGTCTTCGGCGGCGCCTTCGCGGGCACGGTGCTGCTGCCGTTCCACGTGCGCGAGCGCGGCTGGTCGGAGCTCGCCTTCACAGGGCTCGTGCTGCTCTTCGTCGCCTACTTCGCGATCTGGCGGCTCGACACCGTCTTCCTCCACCCGCTCATGGCGATCGGCGCCGCGATCGCGGTGCGGCAGCGCGGGGCGCTCGGCATCGTCGTCGGGCTCACCGTCAGCGGCGCCTCCGCGCACGGCGTCGAGCAGGGCTCGCTCGAGGACGGCATGCTGCTCGGCTTCGCCACCCTCATGGCGGGCGCGACGAGCTTCCTCGTGCAGCACCTGATCGAGCTGGCGCACCGGCTCCACCGGCTGCAGGATCGGCTCGCGCGCTCGGCGGTCGCCGAGGAGCGCCTGCGCTTCTCGCGCGACCTGCACGACCTGCTCGGCCACACGCTCTCGGTGATCGTCGTCAAGGCCGAGGCCGCGCGCAGGCTCGCCGAGCGCGACCCGCGCGCCGCCGCCAGCCACGCGCGCGAGATCGAGACGGTGGGCCGGCACGCGCTCACCGAGGTGCGGCAGGTCGTCTCGGGCTATCGCAGCGCGGGGCTCGCCGAGGCGATCGAGTCGGCGCGCCAGGCGCTCGCGCCGCGCGGCACCGCGCTGCACGCGACGGTGCCCGACGGCGAGCTGGACGAGGAGACGGATGCGCTGCTCGGCTGGATCGTGCGGGAGGGCGCCACGAACGTGCTCCGGCACGCACGCGGCGCGACCGCCTGCCACGTGCGGGTGAGCCGTGCCGACGGCGTCGTGCGCGTCGAGCTGCGCGACGACGGCGCATCCGCCCACGACCCATCCGCGCTCGACGCGGCAGCCACCGGCAGGAAGAGGCCCGCCGGCAGCGGCCTCGCCGGCCTGCAGGAGCGCGTGGACCGTGCCGGCGGCGTGCTCACCGCCGGCGCGACGCCGGACGGCTGGCGCGTGGTGGCCACCATCCCGGCTGATCCTCCGCCGACGCGTCGCGGCCCCACGCATCCGGAGCCGGCCTCGTGAGCGAGCAGACCTCGATCCTGATCGCCGAGGACCAGGGCATGATGCGGTCGGCGCTCGCGAGCCTGCTCGCGCTCGAGCCCGACCTGCGCGTCGTCGCCGAGGTGGCGCGCGGGGACCAGGTGATCGCCGCGGCCACGGCGGCCAGGCCCGACGTCGTGCTGCTCGACATCGAGCTGCCCGGCCGCAGCGGGCTCGACGTGATCGAGGAGCTGCTGCAGGCCCTGCCGGGCGCGCGCGTCGTCGTCGTCACGACCTTCGGCCGGCCCGGCTACCTCTCCCGGGCCATGGCCGCGGGAGCGCGCGGCTTCCTCGTGAAGGACGACCCCGTGTCGCAGCTCGCCGCCTCCATCCGCGACGTCGTCGCGGGCGGCATCGTCGTGAACCCGGTGCTCGCCGCGCAGGCGCTCAGCGCGTCGCCCGACCCGCTCAGCGACCGCGAGCGCACGGTGCTGGCGGCCTCGGCCGACGGCGCGACGATCGCCGACATCGCGGTCGAGCTGCACCTCTCGCACAGCACGGTGCGCAACTACCTCTCGGCCGCGATCGGCAAGCTCGGCGCGCGCAATCGCGGCGAGGCCCTCAGCATCGCCCGCCGCAACGGCTGGGCCTGACGGGCGCAGCGGGCCCCGGCCGCGCCGTCGACGGGACCGCGCTCGCCGGCCTCAGCGCGCCTTCGTGACGCCGCCTGCGGCGCGCGCGACGAGCTGCGCGACGCCCGGCAGCGCGGCCGCCTTCCACACCGCGCGCTGCGCCTCGAGCTCGAGCCGCGTGTGCGGGGCGAACGTGCTCTGCGCCCGCCGCCCGCGCGCCTGCTCCCGCTCGATCACGGGGCGCCAGTCGCGCTCGTAGGCGTCGAGCCCAGCAGTGACGTCGCTCGGGTGCCGCGCGAACGCGAGCTCCTCCGCGAGCCGCTCGGCCCCGGCGATCGCGAGCGACGCGCCCTGGCCGGCCAGCAGCGAGACGGCCGCGCTCGCGTCGCCCAGCAGCACGACGCGACCGCGCACCCACGGCTCCACGACCGACTGCGCGACGTCGTCGACGTAGGGATCGCGCACGGCGCGCACGGCTCTGCGCCCCAGCACGCCGAGCTCGCTGATCGCCCTGCGCGCGCCCGCCGGCGCGACGCCGCGCAGCACGGCGAAGCCCGTCACGCGAGCGCCGTCCAGCGGTGCGACGACGAGCTGCCGGTCGAGCTCGAGCTGCATCGCCACCTTGCCCTCGAGGTCGGCGCTGAAGCCGGCGTCCTCGCCGATCCAGGCGACCGCGATCAGGTCGGCGACCGGCCGCACGTAGCGCTCCGGGGCGCCCCACACGAGCTGCCGCACGCGCGAGCCGATGCCGTCGGCGCCCACGAGCAGGTCGGCGTCGAGCCGCTCGCCGTCCGAGAGCAGCACCTGCACCCTGGCGCCGTCGTCGCGCACGGTCTCGACCTGCGTGCCCCAGCGGATCCGCACGCCCTCCGGCAGCGCTTCCTGCAGCGCGTCGACGATCTGCGGCCGCAGGATCGTCAGGTAGCGGCCGGCGACGGCCGACTCCACGAGCGAGATCGGCAGGCGCGCGCGCACGCGCCCCGACGCATCCACCGACCGCAGCTCGTCGAACGACTCGGCGCGCGCCCGCAGCGCCGGCAGCAGCCCCAGCCGTTCCGCGGCGTCGTAGCCGGGGCCGAAGAAGTCGATGAGGTACCCGGAGGCGCGGGGCGTGGGGGCGCGCTCGACCACTTCGACGGTCCATCCGTCGAGCGCCAGCCGGCCGGCGAGCGCGAGGCCGGCGACGCCTGCTCCCGAGACGATCGCGTGCATGCACCGACGGTAGTCGCTGCTGCTGGACGCGGCCAGATGACCGCAGCACAACGCAAGCCCCTGCGCCGAGGATCGCGGCGACTCGGCCGCCGCGTCGGAAGGAGCCGCAGCATCGGGAGCACTGGCTTGCGTTGTGCCGGCGCGGCTGCGGGCAGCGCTCGCCCCGCCGTCGCTCAGCGCAGCAGCTCGAGCAGCGCCCGCTC
>DASSWM010000295.1:0-3602 GCA_035704865.1 Agrococcus sp. | reverse complement strand
ACCGGCACCCTCACGGCCGGCGAGCCCGCGGTCATCGAGCAGATCGCCGTCGACGGCGACACCGACCGACTGCTCGCGCTCGCCGCGGCCGCCGAGGCGCCGAGCGAGCACCCGCTCGCCCGGGCGATCGTGCGCGCGGCCGAGCATGCGCGCCTGGCCGTGCCCGACGCATCCGACTTCTCCTCCTCGCCCGCGGTCGGCGTGACCGCCGCGGTCGATGGGCAGCGCGTGCGCGTGGGCGGGCCGCACATGCTCGACGAGGAGGGCGCGAGCGAGCTGCCCGAGGTCGAGGCATGGCGGGCCGAGGGTGCGATCATCCTGCACGTCGTGGTCGACGGCGAGGTCGCGGGGGCGCTGCGGCTCGCGGACGAGATCCGCGAGGAGTCGCGACAGGCGGTGAATGCGCTGCACGCGCTGGGCATCGAGGTCGCGATGGTCACGGGTGACGCCGAGGCGGTCGCGCAGTCGGTCGCCAGGGAGCTCGGCATCGATCGCGTGGCCGCGGGCGTGCGGCCCGAGCACAAGGAGCGCGAGGTCGCGCGGCTGCAGGACGAGGGCCGCACGGTCGCGTTCGTCGGCGACGGCGTGAACGACGCGCCGGCGCTCGCGCGCGCCGATGTCGGCCTCGCGATCGGCGCGGGCACCGATGTCGCGATCGCGTCGGCCGACGTCATCCTCGCTAGCTCGGATCCGCGCAGCGTGCTCTCGGTCGTGCAGCTCTCGCGCGAGAGCGCGAAGAAGATGGTGCAGAACCTGTGGTGGGCCGCCGGCTACAACCTCCTGTCGGTGCCGCTCGCGGCCGGCATCCTCGCGCCGGTCGGGTTCGTGCTGCCGATGTCGGTCGGTGCGCTGCTCATGTCGGCGTCGACGGTCGTGGTGGCGCTCAACGCGCAGCTGCTGCGCCGGCTCGACCTCGACCCGGCGCGCTCGGCCGAGCTCGTGCTCGAGCGCACATCCTGAGCGCGGGAACCGCTCGGTAGCGTGGGCGCATGATGCGCACGAGGCCTGAGCTCACCGGTTCCTTCGGCGCGGTCGCCACGACCCACTGGCTCGCCTCCGCGAGCGGCATGGCCGTGCTCGAGCGCGGCGGCAACGCGGCCGATGCGGCCGTCGCCGCCGGGTTCGTGCTGCACGTCGTGGAGCCGCACCTGAACGGCCCTGGCGGCGACCTGCCCGCGATCGTGCACGTGCCCGGCGAGGCTCCGCGCGTGCTCTGCGGCCAGGGCGTGACGCCGGCGGCGGCGACGATCGAGCGCATGCGCGCCGAGGGGATCGAGCACATCCCCGGCACCGGGCTGCTCGCGGCCGTCGTGCCGGGCGCCGTGCCGGCGTGGCTGACGCTGCTGCGCGACCACGGCACGTGGGCGCCCGCAGACGTGCTCGAGTTCGCGATCGAGCTCGCCGACCGCGGCCACCGCGTGCTGCCGCGCGTCGCGCGCACGATCGCCGGGCGCGCCGACTTCTTCCGCGAGCACTGGCCGGCGTCGGCGGCGCTATGGGCCGGCCCGGCGCCCGCCGAGTGGGCGATGATCCACAACCCGGCGCTCGCCGCCACCTACCGCAGGCTCGCCGACGCCGGCCGCGGCAGGGGCCGAGAGGCCGCCTGCGACGCCGCGATCGCGGCCTGGAGCGAGGGCTTCGTCGCCGAGGCCGTCGACCGGCACAGCCGCGAGTCCGCCATGGACTCCACCGGGCAGCCGCACGCGGGTCTCCTCACGGGCGACGACCTGGCCGCGTGGCGGCCCAGCTGGGAAGACACCCTCTCGATGCCCTGGCGCGACACCACGGTGCACAAGGCCGGCGCGTGGACGCAGGGGCCGGCGCTGCTGGCAGCGCTCGGCATCCTCGACCCGCTGCTGCCCGCGGGCCCGGGCGCGTCCGGCAGCGCGTCCGACGCGGCGTCCCGCGGGGCGACCGGCGCGGCCGCAGGCGCGTCATCCGCCGGTACGTCGGAGCCCGCGTTCGACGCCGACCTCGTACACCTCGCGGCAGAGGCCGCGAAGCTCGCCTTCGCCGACCGCGACGCCTGGTTCGGGGACGGCGCCGATCTCAGCAGGCTGCTGACTCCCGACTACTTGGCCGAGCGGCGCGCGCTCATCGGCGCGGAGGCGTCGCACGAGCTGCGACCGGGCGCGCTGCGGGGCGAGCCGCGCATGGCCAGCGTGCAGTCGGTCGCCGACCTGGCAGCGGGGCCCGGCGTCGGCCCCGTCGGCACGACGCCCGCGGGCACGGGCGAGCCGACCCGCGGCGACACGTGCCACATCGACGTCGTCGACCGCGACGGCATGGTCATCTCCGCCACGCCTTCCGGCGGCTGGCTGCAGTCGAGCCCGACGATCGCAGAGCTCGGCTTCTGCCTCGGCACGCGCGCCCAGATGCTGTGGCTGGAACCGGGGCTGCCCACGAGCCTCGCCCCGAGCATCCGCCCTCGCACGACGCTGTCGCCGACGATGCTCGTCGACGACGACGGCGCGGTCGCGGCGCTCGGCACGCCGGGCGGCGACCAGCAGGATCAGTGGCAGCTCACGATGCTGCTCGGCATGCGCGTGCTGGGCCTGACGCCGCAGGCCGCGATCGACGCGCCGTCGTGGCACATCACGCACCTCGTCTCGTCGTTCGAGCCGCGCGTGTGGGAGCCGGGTGGGCTGCACGTCGAGTCGCGCCTCGGCGAGGCGACGATCGAGGAGCTGCGCCGTCGCGGGCACGTGGTGACGGATGCGGGGCCCTGGTCGCTCGGACGGCTCTCGTTCGCGTCGCACGAGCCCGACGGCACGATCCGGGCGGCCGCGAACGCCCGTGGCGAGCAGGGCTACGCGGCGCTGCGCTGACGGCGCCGCGTTGACGGCCCCGCACCGACTGCGCCGCGCTGACCGCGCTGCGCTGACGGCGCAGGGCGAGACCGGGGCGCGACGGCCATCGCCGGCGCTGTCAGCCCCGCGCACGCGCGCACCGCTAGCCTCGTCGAGGCGACCGACGAGGGGAACACGGGATGCAGATGGTGGAGCGACGCGGCAGGCGCACGGCACGGCTGACGGCACTGGCGGTGGTGGCGGCGCTGGCCGTCACGGGCTGCGGGCCGCAGACGCCCGAGCCGACCCCCTCCCCCACGGCTGCTGCGCCGAGCCCGACGGCTGCGCCGACGCCGACCCCGACGCCCACGCCCACCGAGCCGGCGGACCCGCTGCCCAACGGGGCGGTCACGGCCCTGCTGCTCGGCACCGACTCGCGCACGCCGGGCAGCATGACCGGGCAGGCGGATGCCATCATGCTCGCCCAGATCTCGGCCGATCGGGAGACGCTCTCGCTCGTGTCGATCACGCGCGACTCGTGGGTGTCGATCCCGGGCTACGGCTCGGGGAAGATCAACTCGGCGTTCGCGCGCGGCGGCACGGAGGTCATGCGGGACACCGTCTCGCAGCTGTTCGGCGGCCTCGAGATCGACTACGTCGTGCAGTCCGACTTCCAGGGCTTCATCGCGCTGACCCGGGCGCTCGACGGCTTCGACGCCGAGAACCAGTACCCGACGCAGGTCACGGTCAACAGCACCGGCCGGGTGGTCGACTTCACCGCCGACCCCGTGCACCTGTCGGGCACCGACGGGC
>DASSWM010000294.1:0-2701 GCA_035704865.1 Agrococcus sp. | reverse complement strand
AGACCGAGACGTCGCCCACGTGCAGCACGTACTCGGTCGGCGGAGCGCCGGCCGCGGCATCCGCCCGGAAGGCGGCGCGCAGCGCCATGGCGATGGCGTCGGCCGTGAGCACCTCACCCGCGGTCGGATCGCCGAGCGCCGACCAGCCCCACCGCTCGAGGGCGAGCACGACGGGCTCGAGCCCACGACCGAACGGCGTGAGCTCGTAGCCGCCGCGAACGGTCGGGACGCGTCGGATGACCCCCGCCTCCTGCAGCTCCTTCAGCCGGTCGCTGAGGATGTTCGTCGGAATGCGCGGAAGCCCCGCCTTGAGGTCGCTGTACCGGCGCGCGCCGGCGAGCAGGTCGCGGATGATGAGCAGTGCCCACCGTTCCCCGACCCGCTCGACGGCCCGGGCGACGCCGCTGTACTGGCCGAAGCCGCGCGCGGCGCGTGTCGCCATGGGGCGGGCCCGGTCAGGCCGACGTCGACGGCGCGCCCGCGGCCTGCTCGGCCATGTAGGCCTCGGGGCCCATCTCGGCGGCCGCCGGCTCCATGAACAGGAACGAGAGGTTGTTGCCGTCGGGGTCGTCGAGGTCGCGCGAGTACATGAACCCGTAGTCCTGTGCGGGGCGCGGCTCGCTGCCGCCGGCGGCGAGGCCCTTCGCGAGCACGGCGTCGACGTCCTCGCGGGAGTCGCGGGTGAGGGCGATGGACACCTGCGCCTGGGTCTTCGGGTCGATGATCTGCTTGTCGGTGAAGGTGCCGAGGTATTCGCGCGTGAGCACCATGAAGTAGATGGTGTCGCTCAGCACGACGCACGCGGCGTTCTCGTCGGTGAACGCCGGGTTGATGCTGAAGCCGAGCGCCTCGTAGAACGCCTTCGAGCGGTCGAGGTCGGTGGTCGGGATGTTCACGAAGATGCTGGTGGTCATCGTTCTCTCCTGTGTCGGATTCGGTGGATTCGGTTCCGAGCGTTAGCTTGCTCTTTGCAAGTGAACTTGTCAATAGCAAGTAAAAGATTCGTCACGATCAGCTCCCGGCACTGCGCCGCACCAGCAACGCCAGATGCAGGGCGGTGAGCGTCTCGCCGTCGTCGAGGTCGACGTCGAGCAGGTCGCCGATGAGCGCGAGCCGCTGGTAGAACACCGACCGCGACAGATGCGATGCGGATGCCGCGGCGGTGCGATTGCCCGGATGCGCGAGCATCGCGCCGAGCACGTCGAGCAGGTCACCGTCGCGCGCCAGGTCGTGCTCGATGAGGGGCGCGAGCATCCGCTCCCCGAGCTCCTGCAGCCGGTGGTCGTCGCGGAGCGAGGTGACGAGCCGCACGAGCGGGCGGTCTTGCGCGCGGCGCACGACGGGTCCGCGCGCGGGGCGTGGCAGCGGCGTGCCCGCCAGGTCGAGCGCCTCCTGCACCGAGGCGATCAGTCCGTCGAGGTCGTGTGCGACGCCGCCGATCGCGATCGCGATGCCCGCGGCATCCGTCGCCCCCGACCCGTCCCCTGTGAGCGCCGTCGCGAACGACCGTGCGGCAGCGTCGTCGAAGCGTGTTCCGGTGGGCAGCGACAGCAGCACGATCCGAGCGGATTCGGGTGCATCTCCTGACAGCGCACGACCCGCGAGCGCCCGCCCGCCGAGCGAACGCGCCGCGCGGTCGGGGGCGCCGTCGCGGATCCGACCGGTCGCGACGAGCCCGTAGAGATCGGCCCCCGCAACGGGGAGCCCCGACGCCTCGAGCCGGGCGGTCGCTCCACGCTCGGTGCCGAAACGCCCGGTGAGCAGGTGCTCGACGAGCCGCTGACGGGCGATGCGCGCCCAGGTGTCATCGTCGCCGTCGGCGAGTCGCCCGAGGGCGAGCGCGATCGCGCCCTGCTCGAGCACGCCCGTGCATCCGGCGGGGTGCGCCTCCCCCGGCAGCGCGATGAGATGCCCCCAACGGATGCCGCGAGCCTCGACGGGAACGATGAGCCACGTGTCGGGCCCGGCCGCCGCCGCCGCGTCGCGCCCGCCGCCCGCGACCCGGTGCGCCTCGCGCGACCGGAGCTGCCACCGCTCGAGCACGCGTGCCTCGGCGTCGGGTGGGAGGTCGGCCGCGACCACCTCGTGCGCGAGGTTCTCGAGCACGACGGGCGCACCGAGCGTCCACGCGAGCTGCTGCACGATGTGGTCGGCCGGCGCACCGCGGAGCGCGAGGGCCGTGAACCGCTCGCGCACCTCGTCGCGCGCGCGCAGGGCCGCCGTCTGCTCCGAGATGATGCGGCGATGCACCAGCTCGGTGAGTTCGACGAACTTCACCTCGCGGTGCAGCGCGACGAGAGCCAGCCCGTGTTCGGACGCGGCGCGCACGACCACCTCGGGCACGTACCGGTAGTGCGAGCCGAGCTCCAGCACGAGCCCGGCGACCCCCGCGTCGACGAGCGCGTCGATGAACGCGCGCAGCTCGTCGGGCTCGCCAGGCCAGCCCGACCCGGTCGACAGCAGCAGCTCGCCGCCGATCAGCAACCGTGCGACGCCGGCGCTGTCGGAGACATGGAGCCACCGCACGCGCGCGTCGAGGGCCCATCCACCGACGAGCACCTCGGGCACGCCCGCCGCCACCGCCTCCACGGCCAGGATCTCGCGCACGGTCGGCAGGCCCTCGTCGGCGGCGCGCCCGAGGGCCGATGACGCGTCCGGACGATCCGTTCGATTCGGTGCCGATTCGCGACGGTATGCCACC
>DASSWM010000293.1:0-11001 GCA_035704865.1 Agrococcus sp. | reverse complement strand
TCGCCGATCTCGCGCCAGTCGAGGATGCGCACCGGCACGGGCCGCTTCTTGGGGAGCTCGCGCTCCGTCACCTTCAGGAAGCCACGAGGATCAGCCACCGGTCACCTCCAGGATCTTGCGCCAGATGTTGTCGGAATCGGGATCGACGCCCTGCCGCTCGGCATCGAGGCGGATGTCGCGCACCATCGCCCAGTCGCGCGGCACGAGCTTGGAGACGCGCTGCAGATCGGTCTGCAGCAGGCCTTCGGCGACGGTCGAGCCCGTGAGCTCGGCGTGCCGGGCGAGGATCGCGCGCAGCTCGATCGCGTCCTCCTCGCGCAGCGGCTCGACGCGCAGCTCGCCCTGGTGGAACGAGTCCTGGTTGAGCAGCCGCCGGTCGAGGTCGAGGATGTAGGCGCAGCCGCCCGACATACCGGCGCCGATGTTGCGGCCGGTCGGGCCGAGGATGACGGCGATGCCGCCGGTCATGTACTCGAGCGCGTGATCGCCGGCGCCCTCGCACACGGCGGTCGCTCCCGAGTTGCGCACGAGGAAGCGCTCGCCGACGACGCCGCGCAGGTAGAGCTCGCCGCTCGTGGCGCCGTAGCCGATCACGTTGCCGGCGATGACGTTCTCCTCCGCCACGAGCGCGGCGTCCGCGGGCGGCCGCACCGTGACGAGACCGCCCGAGAGACCCTTGCCGACGTAGTCGTTCGCGTCGCCGTGCAGCCGCAGCGCGATGCCGCGCGGCAGGAAGGCGCCGAGCGACTGGCCCGCCGAGCCCCGCAGCGTCAGGTCGACGGTGCCGGGCTCGAGCCCCGCCGCGCCGGCGCGCCGCGTGACCGCGCCGCCGAGCATCGTGCCGATCGCGCGGTCGGTGTTCGCGATCTCGAGGTCGAGCACGAGCCGCTCCCCCGCGTCGAGCGCCGCGGCGAGCTGCGGCAGCAGCCGCGTGTCGACCTGCTGCTCGAGCTCGTGGTCCTGCTCGCTCGTGCGGCGCGGGGCGCCCTGCGCGCTCGCCGGCCGCGTGAGCACGGGAGCGAGGTCGAGCCCGTCGGCCTTCCAGTGCCGGATGGCGGCGTCGGCGTCGAGCAGGTCGGAGCGCCCGATGGCCTCGTCGATCGAGCGCAGCCCGAGCGAGGCGAGCAGCTCGCGCACCTGCTGCGCGAGGAACTCGAAGAACTGCACGACGAACTCCGGCTTGCCCGTGAACCGCTCGCGCAGCACAGGGTTCTGCGTCGCGACGCCCACGGGGCACGTGTCGAGGTGGCAGACGCGCATCATGATGCAGCCCGAGACGACCAGCGGCGCGGTCGCGAAGCCGAACTCCTCCGCGCCGAGCAGCGCGCCGATGATGACGTCCCGGCCGGTCTTCAGCTGCCCGTCGACCTGCACGCTCACCCGCTCGCGCAGGCCGTTGACCATGAGCGTGTGCTGCGTCTCGGCGAGGCCGATCTCCCACGGCGTGCCCGCGTGCTTGAGCGAGTTGAGCGGGCTCGCGCCCGTGCCGCCGTCGTGGCCGGAGACGAGCACGACGTCGGCCTTCGCCTTCGCCACGCCCGCCGCGACCGCGCCGATGCCCGACTGCGACACGAGCTTGACGTGCACACGAGCGGATGTGTTGGCGCGCTTGAGATCGAAGATGAGCTGCTTGAGATCCTCGATCGAGTAGATGTCGTGGTGCGGCGGGGGCGAGATGAGGCCGACGCCCGCGGTGGCGTGCCGCGTGCGCGCGACCCACGGGTAGACCTTGCCGGGCGGCAGCTGCCCGCCCTCGCCGGGCTTCGCGCCCTGCGCCATCTTGATCTGCAGGTCGTCGGCGTGCGTGAGGTACATGCTCGTGACGCCGAAGCGGCCGGAGGCCACCTGCTTGATGGCGCTGCGCCGCTCGGGGTCGAGCAGCCGGTCGACGTCCTCCCCGCCCTCGCCGGTGTTCGACTTCGCGCCCAGCCGGTTCATCGCGATCGCGAGCGTCTCGTGCGCCTCCTGCGAGATCGAGCCATAGCTCATCGCGCCGGTCGAGAACCGCTTGACGATCTCCGAGACCGGCTCGACCTCGTCGATCGGCACGGGCGTCACCCCATCCGTCCTCAGCCGCATGAGGCCGCGCAGCGTCTTGAGCTCGGAGGCCTGATCGTCGACGAGCCGCGCGTACTCCTGGAACACCTCGTAGCGGCCGGTGCGCGTCGAGTGCTGCAGCTTGAAGACCGTCTCGGGGCTGAACAGGTGGGGCGCGCCGTCGCGGCGCCACTGGTACTCGCCGCCCGTCGTCAGCCGCTCGTGCGCGAGCGGCGCGCGCTCGTCGGGATAGGCGGCGCGGTGCCGCAGCCGGTTCTCCTCGGCGATCACGTCGAGCCCGACGCCGCCGAGCGGCGAGTGCGTGCCGGTGAAGTAGCGGTCGACGAGCGCCTGCGAGAGCCCGACGGCCTCGAACGCCTGCGCGCCGCCGTAGGAGTCGACGGTCGAGATGCCCATCTTCGACATGATCTTCGTCACGCCCTTGCCGAGCGCCTTGATGAGGTTGCGCACGGCAGTCTCGACGTCGGCGCCCAGCTGGCCCGTGAGGGCGAGCTGCTCGGCGGTCTCCATCGCGAGGTAGGGGTTGACGGCGCTCGCGCCGTAGCCGATGAGCAGCGCGACGTGGTGCACCTCGCGCACGTCGCCCGCCTCGACGACGATGCCGACGCGCATGCGGGTGGATGCGCGGATCAGGTGGTGGTGCACGGCGCTCGTCATGAGCAGGGTCGGGATGGGCGCGAGCTGGTCGGTGGAGTCGCGGTCGGAGAGGATGACGTACTGCGCGCCCTCGACGATGGCCTCGTCGACCTCGCGGCACATCTCCTCGAGCCTGCGCTCCATGGCCTCGGGCCCGCCGTCGACGCGGTAGAGCCCCTTGACGACCACGGTGCGGCGGGAGCCGGGCGTGCGGTCGATCGCGCGGATCTTGGCGAGCGCGTCGTTGTCGATGACGGGGAAGTCGAGGATGATCTGGCTCGCGTGCGAGGGGGTCGCGGTGAGCAGGTTGCGCACAGGCCCGAGGCCCATCGTCATGCTCGTCACGATCGACTCGCGCAGCGAGTCCAGCGGCGGGTTCGTCACCTGCGCGAACGCCTGCGTGAAGTAGTCGAACAGCAGCCTCGGCCGGTCGGCGAGCACCGCGATGGGGGTGTCGGATCCCATGGCGCCCAGCGGCTCGGCGCCGGTCTTCGCCATCGGGCCGATGAGGATCTTCACCTCCTCCTCCGTGTAGCCGAAGGTGCGCTGCCGGCGGTTGACCGAGGCGGCGGTGTGCGCGACGTGCTCGCGCTCGGGCAGGTCGGCGAGGTGGATGCGGCTCGACTCGAGCCACTCGCCCCACGGCTCCATCTGCGCGAGCTCGCGCTTGATCTCCTCGTCCGGCACGACGCGGCCGGCGTCGGTGTCGACGAGGAAGAGCACGCCCGGCTGCAGGCGGCCGCGGCGCACGACGCGGCTCGGCTCGATCGGCAGCACGCCCGTCTCGCTCGCGAGCACGACGAGCCCGTCGGAGGTCTCGAGCCAGCGGCCTGGGCGCAGCCCGTTGCGGTCGAGGGTCGCGCCGACGACCGTGCCGTCGGTGAAGCTGATCGCGGCGGGGCCGTCCCACGGCTCCATGAGCAGCGAGTGGTACTCGGCGAAGTCGCGCAGCTGCTGCGGCATGTCGGGCTGGTTCTCCCACGCCGGCGGCACCATCATCATGACCGCGTGCGGCAGCGAGCGCCCCGCGAGGGTCAGCAGCTCGAGCACCTCGTCGAACGAGGCGGAGTCGCTCATGCCGGGCGTCACGATGGGCTGCAGCGGCCGCAGGTCGCCCAGCAGCTCGCTCGCGAGCTGCGACTCGCGGGCGCGCATCCAGTTGCGGTTGCCCTCGACCGTGTTGATCTCGCCGTTGTGGGCGATCATGCGCAGCGGCTGCGCGAGCGGCCAGGAGGGGAACGTGTTGGTCGAGTAGCGCGAGTGGACGATCGCGAGCCTCGTCTCGAAGCGCTCGTCCGAGAGGTCGGGGTAGAAGGGCTCGAGCTGGAGCGTCGTGACCATGCCCTTGTAGGTGATCGTGCGGCTCGAGAGCGACGGCAGGTACTCCCCCAGCTCGCGCTCGATGCGCTTGCGCAGCCGCCACGTGAGGCGGTCGAGCTCGATGCCGGTCGTGGGGCCGTTCGCGCCCGTGACGAAGAGCTGGTGGATCGCCGGCATGGCCGCCCGCGCGAGCGCTCCGAGCGCGTCGGGCACGGTCGGCACCTCGCGCCAGCCGAGCACGCGCAGGCGCTCCTGGCCGGCGAGCTCCCAGATGCGCTCCTGCACCTGCTCGCGCTCCACGGCGTCGAGGGGCAGGTAGGCGAGGCCGGCGGCGTAGGTGCCCGCCTCGGGGAGGTCGAAGTCCACCACGGCCCGCAGGAACGCATCCGGCATCTGGGTGAGGATGCCTGCGCCGTCGCCGGTGCCCGCGTCGGAGCCGACCGCGCCGCGGTGCTCGAGGTTGCGCAGCGCTTCGAGCGCGAGCGCGACGATGTCGTGGCCCGCCGTCCCGCGCGTCGTGGCGACCATCGCCAGTCCGCACGAGTCGCGCTCGTGCCTGGGGTGGTACATGCCTGAGGCGGCCGGCAGGCCGAGGCCCCGCGAGGTGAAGGCCCCGTTCGAGAGATCGCTGGATGTCCGCATGGCGCTCCTGTTGCTCTAGCGGTCGGAGCGGGACGTCATCGGCCCGCAGCGCGCTGAGGAGCGCGCAGGACTATCGGGTTGCGGCCGCGGGTTCTGCGGCGGGCTCGGCCTCGTCCTGGGTGCGGGTCTCGGGGAGCTCGGTGTAGCGGGAAGAATCTACACCACTCTCGGCCCCCGGCTCGCGCCCGGGCTGCCACGGCGACGGCTCGAGGCCCGGGTGGCGGCGCGTCTGCACGATCCAGACGATCACGCCGATCGCGATCGCGAGGAACGCCATCCAGACGTTCACGCGGATGCCGAGGATGAGCTCCGACGGGTCGAGGCGGATGGTCTCGAACACAGAGCGGCCCAGGCCGTACCAGATGAGGTAGAGGGCGATGAGGCGGCCCCACTGCACGTCGCGCTTGCGGTCGAGCCACAGCAGCAGCGCGGCGCCCGCGACGTTCCAGACGATCTCGTAGGCGAAGGTCGGGTGGAAGAGCGTCTCCGGCGGCAGGCCGACGGGGAAGGCCGGGTTGGTGGGCTCGATCTCGAGGCCCCACGGTAGGCCGGTCGGCTGGCCGAAGAGCTCGTGGTTGAACCAGTTGCCGAGCCGGCCGAACGCCTGCGCGAGCAGCAGGCCGGGGGCGAGCGCGTCGACGAAGGTCGTGAAGCGCAGCCCCGTCGTGCGGCAGCCGATCCAGATGCCGATGGCGCCGCCGATGAGGGCGCCGAAGATCGCGATGCCGCCCTCCCAGATGTAGAGCGCCGTCATCGGGTCGCGGCCGGGGCCGAAGTAGTCGTCGGGGTGGGTGGCGACGTGGAAGACGCGCGCGGCCGCGATGCCCAGCAGCACCGCCCAGACGGCGACGTCGATGACGTAGCCGGCCTCCACGCCGCGCTGGCGCAGGCGCCAGCCCGTGAGCAGCGACGCGACCACGATGCCGCCGAGGATGCACAGCGCGTACGTCTGGATGCCCCACGTGGGCCCGACGAAGCGCAGCAGGAAGGCGATGGCGACGCCGAAGAGCAGGCTCATCAGCAGCGTCCAGCCCGCGTCCTTGCGGGTGAGCGAGCCGACGAGCAGCCAGCCGACCAGCACGACCACCGCGATGACGAGGCCGAGGATGAGGCCGAACACGACCGCGCCGAGCACCGATCCCTGCACGAGCGGCATGACGCCGATCGCCTCGAGCCACTGGCCGATCGCGAGCTGCTGCCACTCCGGGCTCGGGCTCGGGATGCTCTGCACGAGTGCTGTTCCAATCGGGATGGTCACGCGGAAGTGCCCTTCTCTGCTGATGTCGGCTGCGCCGGGACTGCTGCCGGGGTTTCCGGGCCGCCGTCGAGTGTACCGACGGCCGGCGCCGCGCCGGCCGCGAGCGAGGCGGCGAGCTCGCGCAGCGCCGGCACGCCGCCGGCGCCGAGCGCGCGCACGAGCGCCGAGCCGACGATCGCGCCGTCGGCGTAGGAGAGCACGTCGCGCACCTGCTCGGCGGTCGAGACGCCCAGGCCGACGCAGCGCATCGCGGTCGTGCCGGCCGCCGACGCCCTGGCGGCGATGCGATCGGAGAGCTCGCGCGCCGCCCGGTCGACGTCGGCGCGCGCACCCGTGGTGCCCATCGTCGAGACGGTGTAGACGAAGCCGCGCGAGGCCGCGATGGCGGCGTCGATGCGGGCGTCGGACGACGAGGGAGCGGCGAGGAAGACGCGGTCGAGGTCGTGCCGCTCGGCGGCCTCGAGCCACTCGCCGGCGTTCTCGGGCGTGAGATCCGGCGTGATGAGGCCGGCGCCGCCCGCTGCCGCGAGGCGCGCCGCGAAGCGCTCGACGCCGTAGCGCAGCACGGGGTTCCAGTAGGTCATCACGAGCACGGGAGCGTCGGTGCGGGCCGTGATGGCCCCGATCGCCTCGAAGAGCTCCTCGAGGCGGAACCCGCGCTCGAGCGTCGCCTGCGTCGCGGCCTGGATGACGGGCCCGTCCATGCCGGGGTCGGAGTAGGGCACGCCGAGCTCGATCGCGGTGCAGCCGGCCTCGGCGATCGCGACCGCCGCCTCGACGCTCGTGGCGAGGTCGGGGTAGCCGACCGGGAGGTAGCCGATGAGCGCGCGCTCGCCGGAGGCACGGATGGCTGCCTCGGTGCGGCTCGCCTGCGCGCCGCGGCCTGCCTGCGGAGTGGTCACAGCTGCTGCGCTCCCTCGTCGAGCATGTCGAACCAGCGGCCCGCGGTCGCGACGTCCTTGTCGCCGCGTCCCGACAGGCTCACGACGAGCGTCGAGCCCGGCAGCTCCTGCGCGAGCCGCAGCGCGCCGGCGACGGCGTGCGCCGACTCGATGGCGGGGATGATGCCCTCGGCGCGCGTGAGGGCCAGGAACGCGTCCATCGCCTCGCGGTCGCTCACCGGCTGGTACTCGGCGCGGCCGATGTCGTGCAGCCAGGCGTGCTCGGGGCCGACGCCCGGGTAGTCGAGGCCGGCGGAGATGGAGTGCGACTCGAGCGTCTGCCCGTCCTCGTCCTGCAGCAGGTACGTGCGCATGCCGTGCAGCAGGCCCGGCTCGCCGCGGCCGATCGAGAGCGCGTGGCGCTCGGTGGCGGCGCCGTCGCCCGCGGCCTCGAGGCCGATGAGGCGCACGTCGGCGTCGTCGAGGAAGGCGTGGAAGATGCCCATGGCGTTCGATCCGCCGCCCACGCAGGCGAGGACCGCGTCGGGCAGCCCGCCCGTCATCGCGATCGTCTGCTGCCGGGCCTCCTCGCCGATGGCGCGGTGGAAGTCGCGCACCATCTCGGGGAACGGATGCGGGCCCGCGACCGTGCCCATGAGGTAGTGGGTGGTGTCGACGTTCGCGACCCAGTCGCGCAAGCCCTCGTTGATCGCGTCCTTGAGCGTGCGCGAGCCGCTCGTGACGGGCACGACCTCCGCACCCAGCAGCCGCATGCGCGCGACGTTGAGCGCCTGGCGCTCCGTGTCGACCTCGCCCATGTAGACGACGCACTCCATGCCGAACAGCGCGGCGGCGGTCGCCGTGGCGACGCCGTGCTGGCCGGCGCCCGTCTCGGCGATGAGCCGCGTCTTGCCGAGCCGCTGCGCGACGAGCGCCTGCCCGAGCACGTTGTTGATCTTGTGGCTGCCGGTGTGGTTGAGATCCTCGCGCTTGAGCAGGATGCGCGCGCCCGCGCGCTCGCTCAGCCGCGAGGCCTCGGTCAGCAGCGACGGCCTGCCGGTGTAGTCGCGGGAGAGCCGCGCGAACTCGGCCTGGAAGGCCGGATCGGTGCGGCACTGCTCGTAGCAGGCGGCGAGCTCGTCGATCGCGGCCATGAGCGGCTCGGGCATGTAGACGCCGCCGAACGCCCCGAACCAGGGTCCGTGGTGGTCGCGCAGCGACGCGCCGGGCTGCTGCTGGGACTGCTGGGTCATGATGCTCTCCCGAACTCGGCGACGCGGGCCTCGGGGTCGCCGTCGGTGACGAGCGCCTCCCCGACCAGCACCGCATCCGCCCCGTCGCGCCGGTAGCGCGCGACATCGGCTGCCTCGCGGACGCCCGACTCGGCGACCGCGACCGTGCCGGCCGGGATGCGCGCGCGCAGCTCGGCGAACCGCTCGGGGTGCATCGTGAACGTCTTGAGGTCGCGCGTGTTGACGCCCAGGATGCGCGCGTCGATCTCGAGCGCGACGTCGATCTCGCGCTCGTCGTGCACCTCGATGAGCACCGACAGGCCGAGCTCGAGCGCGAAGCGGTGCAGCTCGGCGAGCCGCTGCGGCTCGAGCGAGGCGACGATGAGCAGCGCGAGGTCGGCGCCGAACGCGCGCGCCTCGAGCAGCTGGTACTCGTCGGCGATGAAGTCCTTGCGCAGCACGGGCACCGCGACCGCGGCGCGCACGGCCTGCAGATCCTCGAGCGAGCCGAGGAAGCGGCGGCCCTCGGTGAGCACGCTGATGGCGCTCGCGCCGCCGGCCTCGTAGCGGGCGGCGAGCGATGCGGGCTCGGGGATGTCGGCGAGCGGGCCCTTCGAGGGGCTCGCCCGCTTCACCTCGGCGATGATGTGCGGGCCGTCGGAGTCGGTCTTGGGCGTGCCGAGGATGGCGGCGGCGTCGAGGGGCGCGGGCGTCGACAGCGCGATCGACTCCAGGCGGTCGGCGGACAGGCTCTCGCGCCGCCGGGCCGCATCCTCGAGCGCGCCGGCGGTGAGCGCGTCGAGCACGGTCTAGTGGCCCTGCTCGCCGAAGCCGGTCTTCACGAGGATCGGCCACAGCACGGCGCCGATCACGAGCAGGCCCGCGCTCGCCCACACGAGCGTCGGCATGTCGAGGAAGAAGAACAGGGTGCCGAACGTGAAGGCGGCGATCATGACGATGACGCTCGCCCACGCCGCCCGCGAGTGGCCGTGGCCGGGGTCGACGAACGCCGGGTCGTAGTCGGCGATGTGCAGCTCAGTCACGTGCTCGTCGCTGATGCCGTTGCGTGCGTTCACGATGCTCCTCGGGTCGATCTGCGGCGCGCGGGACGCGCCTGGGATCGAGTCTACCGAGTCGGATCCTCGCCGTCGTCCATGACATCCCAGGCGAGGCCGGATCCGGAGCGCTCGTAGCGGGCGGCGCGCGCGACGCGTGCCGGCCAGCGGTGCGCGGTGACGAGCACCCAGAGCGCGGTCGCGACCGCGACGGCGCCGGCCGCGATCCCCGCGATGGGCGTGCCGTGCTGCGCGAGGGCCGCGACCTCGGCGCTCTGCGCGGAGCCGGCGAGCCCGGTCGCCTCGGCGACCAGCCCGTCGATCGCCGAGCCCACGAGCGCCCGCGCCGATGCCACGTGGGCGATCAGGCCGGCGCCGAGGGCGAGCGCGAGCGCGCCGAGCACGTAGCGCCACACGCGGCCCGCGATGGGCAACACGAGCGCGAGCACGGCGCACGCGAGCGACAGGATCGTGAGCCCGCCCGCGAGCTGCTGCCCCGTGGCGGTGAGCACGCGGCCGTCGACGAGCGTCGCGCTCCCCCACGGCTGCGTCGCCGCGAGCAGGCCGAGCGCGGCGGCGAGCAGCAGCCCGACGGCCGCGACCGTCCTGCCGCGCGCGATGAGCCTCGTCACGGGCGCAGCCGCATCGACGACGCGACCGCGACGGCGCGCAGCGGCGCCGCGGCCTTGCTGCGCACCTCCTGCAGCTCGGTCTCCGGGTCGCTGTCGGCGACGAGCCCGGCGCCGGACTGCACGTGCGCGACGCCGCCGCGCATCGTGACCGTGCGGATCGCGATCGCGAGATCCGCATCCCCCGCGAGGTCGAACCATCCGACCACGCCGCCGTAGACGCCGCGCTGGGCGCCCTCCAGCTCGTCGATGAGCTCGAGCGCCCGCGGCTTGGGCGCGCCCGAGAGCGTGCCGGCCGGGAAGGTCGCGCGGAACGCGTCGACCGCCGACGCGTCCGGGCGCATCTCGCCCTCGACGGTCGAGACGATGTGCATGATGTGGCTGAAGCGCTCGATCGCCATGAGCTCGGTCACGGCGACCGTGCCCGGCTCGCACACCTTCGCGAGGTCGTTGCGCGCGAGGTCGACGAGCATGACGTGCTCGCTGCGCTCCTTGGGGTCGGCGAGCAGCTCCTCGGCGAGGTCGCGGTCGGCGGATGCGTCGGCGCCGCGCGGGCGGGACCCGGCGATGGGGTGCATCGTCGCCTGCCCCTCGTGCACCGTCACGAGCGCCTCGGGGCTCGAGCCGACGACCGCGTAGGGCTCGCCGTCGGCGGTCTCGAGGCTCAGGAGGTAGAGGTAAGGCGAGGGGTTCAGCATGCGCAGCACGCGATAGACCTCGAGCGGGTCGGCGTCGGTCTCGAGGTCGAAGCGGGCCGAGAGCACGACCTGGAAGACGTCGCCGTCGACGATGTGCCGCTTGGAGGACTCGACCATCGAGCGGAACCGCTCCGCGCTCGTGCGCGACGTCGGTGCGGGCTCTGCGTCGCGGTCGATCGCGGCGATCGAGCCGGGCGCCGGGCGGTGCAGCTCGTCCTCGAGCGCGTCGAGCCTGGCCTGCGCGTCGCGCCACAGCGCATCCGCGTCGTCGGTGCCGTCGTTCAGCACGTTCGCGACCAGGTGCGCGGCGCCCGTGCGGTGGTCGAGCACGACGAGCGTCGCCGCGAGCGACATCGCGATCGCGGGAACGTCGACATCGCGCTCGGGCGCGTCGGGCAGGCGCTCGAGCTCGCGCACGGCCTCCCAGCCGATGTGGCCGATCATGCCGCTCGTGAGGCGCGGCAGGCCGGGGATGCGCGGCGTCGCCCAGCGGCGCAGCACGTGCTCGAGCGTCGCGAGCCCGCCGCGCGCTGCACCGTCGGGCCGTTCGCCGTCGAGCGCGGCGTCGTCGCCGAGCAGCCGCTCGACGCTG
>DASSWM010000292.1:0-3754 GCA_035704865.1 Agrococcus sp. | reverse complement strand
CGCATGGCGGCGTCGGCGAGGTCGCTGTCGACGCGGTAGTAGCCGCCCAGGTCGACCGGGCTGCCCTGCACGCCGAGCAGCTCCTGCTCGATCGTGCCGGTCTGCTCGACCATCGCCTTGGCCACGGGCGCGAACGTCTCGGCGAGCGCGGCGTCGTCGCTCTGCGCGGCGAGCTCCTCGGCCCAGTAGCGCGCCAGCCAGAAGTGGCTGCCACGGTTGTCGATCTCGCCGACCTTGCGCGAGGGCGACTTGTTGTCGTTCAGGAACGAGCCGGTGGCGGCGTCGAGCGTCTCCGCGAGCACGCCGGCGCGGGCGTTGCCCGTCGACTCCGACAGGTGGCGGAACGACTCGGCCAGCGCCATGAACTCGCCCAGCGAGTCCCAGCGCAGGTGGTTCTCCTCGACGAGCTGCTGCACGTGCTTCGGCGCGGAGCCGCCGGCGCCCGTCTCGAACAGCCCGCCGCCGTTCAGCAGCGGCACGACCGAGAGCATCTTCGCGCTCGTGCCGAGCTCGAGGATGGGGAACAGGTCGGTGTTGTAGTCGCGCAGCACGTTGCCCGTGACGGAGATGGTGTCCTCGCCGCGGCGGATGCGCTCGATCGAGAGCCTCGTCGCCTCGACGGGGCTCATGATGCGGATGTCGAGGCCCGACGTGTCGTGCTTCGGCAGCTCCTGCTCGACCTTCTTGATGAGCTCGGCGTCGTGCGCGCGGGTCTCGTCGAGCCAGAAGACCGCGGGCGTCGACGAGGCGCGGGCGCGCGTGACCGCGAGCTTCACCCAGTCGCGCACCGGCACGTCCTTCGTCTGGCAGGCGCGCCAGATGTCGCCCGCCTCGACCTCGTGCGAGAGCAGCACGTCGCCGGCCGCGTTCACGACCTCGACGCGGCCGTCCCGCTCCATGCGGAACGTCTTGTCGTGCGAGCCGTACTCCTCGGCCTTCTGCGCCATGAGGCCCACGTTCGGCACCGAGCCCATCGTGGTCGGGTCGAAGGCGCCGTTGACCTGGCAGTCCTCGATCACGACCTGGTAGATGCCGGCGTAGGAGGAATCGGGGATCACGGCGAGCGTGTCCGCCTCCTCGCCGTCCGGGCCCCACATGTGACCGGACTGGCGGATCATGGCCGGCATCGACGCATCCACGATCACGTCGGACGGCACGTGCAGGTTGGTGATGCCGCGGTCGGAGTTCACCATCGCGAGGCGCGGGCCGTCGGCGATGCCCTGCTCGATGGCCTGGCGCACGCCGGCGGCCGTCGAGTCGTCGAGCTCCGACAGGCCGGAGAGGATCGACGCGAGGCCGTTCTCGGGCGAGAGGCCCGCCTCGGCCAGCTGCGTGCCGTACTTCTCGAACACGGCAGGCAGGAACGCGCGCACGACGTGGCCGAAGATGATCGGGTCGGAGACCTTCATCATGGTGGCCTTCAGGTGCGCCGAGAACAGCACGTGCTCGTCGCGGGCGCGCTTGACCTGCTCGACGAGGAACGCGTCGAGCGCCTTCGCGCTCATGAACGTCGCGTCGACGATCTCGCCCTCGAGCACGGCCAGGCCGTCCTTCAGCACGGTCGTCTCGCCGTCGGCGCCCACGAAGCGGATCTGCAGCGTGTCGTCGGCCGGCATCGTGACCGACTGCTCGTTCGAGCGGAAGTCGCCGGCGCCCATCGTCGCGACGGCGGTCTTCGAGTCGTCGGCCCAGGCGCCCATCGAGTGCGGGTGCTTGCGCGCGTACTCCTTCACCGAGCGGGGCGCGCGGCGGTCGGAGTTGCCCTCGCGCAGCACGGGGTTGACGGCCGAGCCCTTGATCGAGTCGTAGCGCGCGCGGGTGTCGCGCTCCTCGTCGGTCGTGACCTCGTCGGGGTAGTCGGGCAGGGCGATGCCAGAGTCCTGCAGCTCCTTGATGGCCGCCTTCAGCTGCGGCACCGATGCCGAGATGTTGGGCAGCTTGATGATGTTGGCCTCGGGCGTCTTCGCCAGCTCGCCCAGCTCGCCCAGCGCATCCGACTCCTGCTGGTCCGCCGGCAGGCGGTCGGCGAACGCGGCGACGATGCGCCCTGCGAGCGAGATGTCGCGGCTCTCGACCTCCACGTCGGCCGCGGCGGCGAATGCCCTCACGATCGGCAGGAAGGAGTGCGTCGCGAGCATCGGCGCCTCGTCGGTGTACGTGTAGATGATCTTGGCCATGCGGCTCGAACCCCTCGCGGTGAAGTGATGGACGGCGGCCGCGAGTGCGTGCGCGGGCCGCGCCGTGCGCCTCCAACCTACCGCGATCGCCGGCGGGCATGCCGCGAGGCGGCGGGGGAGGGCGGATGCGTCGGGCCCGGCACCCGACGGCGTGCGGCGAGGCGGTCGGGCAGAGGGCGGCCGCGTCGGGCCCGGCGCGTGCCGAGCGCGCGGCGAGGCGGCAGAGGCGGGGGCGGATGCGTCGGTACAGTGCCAGCCGTGCGTCGCGTGTGGGCCGGGATCGGCCAGGCAGTGGAGTCCGCCGCCATCGCGGCGGTCGGACTGCTCGTCTGCGCGCTCGTGATGCTCGGCGTCTGGGGCATCGACCAGGGGTTCGAGGGCGATCCGCTGCTGCAGTGGCGCATCGCGGCCGACGCGTGGCTGCTCGGGCACGGCGCCGACATCGGCATCAGCCCGAGCCGCGACGCGGTGATCGCGATCGGCGTCGAGGAGGCAGGCCGCTCGTTCGTGCTCTCGCTCGGCGCGTGGGGCATCGGCCTCATCACCTTCTGGCTGCACTGGCGCAGCGGCCGCCGGCTCGCGACGCTGCCGCTCGTCGACACCGCGATCGCCGTCGTGCTCGGCGCCGCCGCGACCGGCGTGGTCGGCCTGCTCGTCGGCATGAGCGCGCAGCACGCGACGGCCGCGCCGAACCTCGCGCACGCCGCGATCTTCCCCGCGCTCGTCGCGCTCGTCGCGATGACGGCCGCGGTGCTGGCGGCGCACGGCCACGACTGGCTCGCCGCCGCCGCTCGCGGGCTCACGATCGAGGAGCAGTGGCTGCGCCCGATCCGCGCGGCGATCCGCGCCGGCCTCGGCGCCTGGATCGGCGTGCTGGGCATCGGCGCCCTGCTGGTCGGCCTCGGCCTGACGCTGCGCTTCACCGAGGCGCTGCTGCTCATGGAGTCACTCGGCGTCACGCACATCGGCGTGCTCGTCGTCTTCCTCGTGCAGCTCGCGCTCGCGCCGGTCGCGATCGTCTGGGGTGCCTCGTGGGCCATCGGCCCCGGCTTCATGATCGGGTCGGGCTCGAGCGTGTCGCCGCTCGACACCGACCTCGGCCCCGTGCCGGCGATGCCGCTGCTGGCGGCCATCGACCCGGATGCGCAGCCCTGGATGGCGGTGGTCGTCGCGCTGCCCGTGCTGGCCGCGGTGCTGGTCGGCGTGCTCGCCCGGCAGAGCGTGCTGGCCGGCACCCCGGAGCGCCCCGTCCACTGGTGGGAGCTCGCGATCGCCGCGGTGGGCGGCGGCGTGCTGGCGGGCGCGCTGCTCGGCGTCGCGGCGATGCTCGCGACGGGCGCCGCCGGGCCGGGGCGGCTCGACGAGACCGGGCCGGATGCGGTGCTCGTGGCCGCGTGGGGAGCGCTCGAGATCGGCGTCGGCCTGCTGATCGGCCTGCTCGCGGGCGGCCGGGGGACGGGGATGCTCGCCGGCGGGTTCGCGGTGCCGCTCGCGTCCGAGCGCGAGGGCTCGACCATCAAGGAGTTCTTCGGCTTCGGCCGCGGCCGCGACGAGCCGGTCGACGACGGGCCGGCCGA
>DASSWM010000291.1:0-3906 GCA_035704865.1 Agrococcus sp. | reverse complement strand
CTCACGCTCGCCCGGCCGCCGCGCGATCGCAGCGCCGTGCGCTGGCTGCGCGTGCTCGACACGTTCCGCTCGCGCACGTGGACGGTCGACCAGGTGGAGCTGATCGACTCGCAGCTGCTCGGCCGCGGCCGCCGCCCCCTGCACGACACGGTCGCGACGCTGCCGCTGCGCAGTCCGGCGGACGACGCCTGACTGGTCCGGCGCTGGCGCGCGAGCGGCGGAGCCCCGAGCCGCGCCGCCTGCGCCTCCTGACACCCCGCGGGCGACCGCCGCGACGCACCGGCGCCGTGCCCGAGCCGCCGCGATTGTTTTCCTAGACTGCAAATATGATGGCGGCCACGCTTCCGATCGCTCGCATGCAGCCCTACGGCATCGAGCACGCGCTCGTGCTGGCGCTCACCGCCGTGCTGATCGTCGCGCTGCCGATCGCCGTGCGGCGCGCGAAGGACGCGGCGCGGGTCGAGCGCTGGCTGCGCCGCGCGGGCTGGGCGATGCTCATCGCCACGCTGCTGTGGCTCGCGTGGGGCATGCTGCCCGCCAACTGGGACGTCGATGAGTCGCTGCCGTTCCACTTCTCGGATGCGCTGCGCATCACCACCGGCATCGCGCTCATCACGCGCTCCGGCTGGGCGATCGTCGTGTCGTACTTCTGGGGCCTCACGCTCAACCTGCAGGCCGTGCTCACGCCGGACCTCAACTACTTCCAGGTGCCGGCGCTCGAGTTCGCGATGTACTGGCTGCTGCACCTGGCCGCGCTGCTGGCGCCGGTCGTGCTCGTGTGGGGCCTCGGCTACCGCCCCACGTGGAGCGGCTACGGCACCGCCTTCGCGCTCACGGTGGGCTGGGCGGGCGTCGCGCTCGTCGCCAACGCCGTCACGGGCGCGAACTACGGCTACCTCAGTCGCGGCCCCGTCGGGCCGTCCATCCTCGACGCGCTCGGCCCGTGGCCCGTGTACATCCTCTGGGAGGCGGTGCTGATCGCCGTGGTGTGGGCGCTCATGACGTGGCCGTGGACGCTCAGCCGGCACACCGCATCCGCCCCCATCGCCGATCGCCTCGCGCTCGTGCGCCGCCGCCGGCAGCCGGGCGTCTCGGTGCGATCCGGCGACCGGATCCAGGGCTCGACAGCGCGGGCGCGCGGCGAGATGATCGGCGACGGATGCGACGGGCACTGACCTGACGAGCACCGCCGGACGCGAGGGGGCACCATGGGCGCCGTGACCTGCGACATCAGCGTGTCGGTCGACGGCTTCGCGGCGGGTCCGGACCAGCGGCGCGAGGCGCCGCTCGGCGACGGCGGCGAGAGGCTGCATCGCTGGATGTTCGAGGCCGCCCAGGAGAACCGCGCCGAGATCGACGGCATCCTCGGCCACGGCGCGTACATCATGGGCCGCAACATGTTCGGGCCCGTGCGCGGCGTCTGGGACGAGCCCTGGCACGGCTGGTGGGGGCCGGAGCCGCCCTACCGCGCGCCGACGTTCGTGCTCACGCACTACGCGCACGTGCCGATCGAGATGAACGGCGGCACGACATTCTTCTTCGTCACCGGCGGCGTCGAGGCGGCGCTCTCGCGCGCGAGGGACGCGGCGGGCGATGCGAGCATCGCGATCGCGGGCGGCGCGAGCACGGTCGATCAGTTCCTCGCCGCCGGGCTCATCGACGAGCTGAGGCTCCACATCGCACCGGTCGTGCTGGGCGCGGGCGAGCGGCTCTTCGCGCGTTCGGGCAGCGTGGCGCTCACGCCGGTCGCCTCCCGGGCGACGTCGCTCGCGACGCACGTGACCTACCGCGTCGGCACCGCCTGAGCGCGCCGGTTCACGGCCGCCCGATCGCCAGCGCCGCAGCTCAGGCGCGAGCGGACTGCATGACCGACACGATGTTCCCGGCAGGATCACTCGTCCACGCGATGTCCGGCCCCATGTCGCCGCTCGCGATGCCCCGCTCATCCTGCTCGAAGCCCTCGTAGCGCAGCCAGGTCACGCCGCGGCCCGCGAGCTCGTCGACCACCGCCGGCAGATCGTCGACCGCGAGATTGAGGATCGTGAACACCGCCGGCTCGTGATCGTCCTTCGGGTACACCATGACCCTCGCGCCTCCGGGCAGCGAGATGTTGAGCATCCCGTGCTCCTCCCCCACCTCCAGCCCGAGCACTTCGCCGTAGAACGTCTTCGCCGCGTCGGTGTCGGTCACCGCGAAGACGCTGAACCCCTGCGTGTAGTCGACCATCGGTCCACCTCCGTGCGCAGTGTGCGCCTGCGCCGCCGAGCACCGCAAGGGGGCGGATGGCGAGCGCGGTCGCCGAACCTGGCGCGTCGCTGCTCGCTCCGGTAGACAAGCGGGATGACGAACGCCCAGCGCTGGCTCGACGGCTACATCCGCGCCTGGGAGTCGAAGGACCCCTCGATCCTGCGGGAGATCTTCACCGATGACGCGGAGTACTGGTTCCAGCCCGACGATCCGGAGCCGCTCCGCGGCATCGACGCGATCGAGCGCATGTGGCGCGAGGGGAGCGAGCCGGCCGAGCCGCGACATGCGCTGCGCGTGCTGATCGAGGACGACCGCGTCGGGATCATCACCGGCACCATCAGCTACCCGGGCCACGAGTCGTACTCGAACCTGTGGGAGGTCCACTTCGCGGAGGATGGTCGAGCGCAGCGCTTCGTCGAGTGGTACATGCCGATGTCCAAGGCCGCGGACGGCTGAGCACGAGGCGAGTCAGGCCTCGTCGACCGTGCCGGCCTCGACGTACCAGCGGCGGTCGATCCGCACGGTCTCGAGCATCCGCCGGTCGTGGGTGACCAGCAGCAGCGTGCCCTCGTAGCTCTCGAGCGCCTGCTCGAGCTGCTCGATCGCGGGCAGGTCGAGGTGGTTCGTCGGCTCGTCGAGCACCAGCACGTTCACGCCGCGGGCCTGCAGCAGCGCGAGGCCAGCGCGGGTGCGCTCTCCGGGTGAGAGCTCGTCGACCGGCCTGCCGACGTGGTCGCCGCGCAGGCCGAACTTCGCCAGCAGCGTCCGCACCTCGCCCGACGCGAGCTCCGGCACCAGCGACTCGAACGCATCCGCCAGTGCCCGTGATCCCGAGAGCTGCGAGCGCGCCTGATCGATCTCGCCGATGGCGACGCTCGCGCCCAGGCTCGCGGAGCCCTCGTCAGGCGCCTGCCGGCCGAGCAGCAGCCGCAGCAGCGTCGACTTGCCGGCCCCGTTCGGGCCGGTGATGCCGATGCGGTCCCCCGCGCTCACCTGCAGCGAGACCGGCCCGAGCGTGAAGTCGTCGTGGCGCACGACGGCGCCGGCGAGCGTCGAGACGACCGCGCTCGAGCGCGGAGCCGTCCCGATCGTGAACTGCAGCTGCCATTCCTTGCGCGGCTCCTCGACCTCCTCGAGCCGCGCGATGCGGCTCTCCATCTGCCGCACCTTCTGCGCCTGCTTCTCGCTCGACTCGGTCATCGCACGGCGGCGGTTCTTGTCGTTGTCGGGCGCCTTCTTCATCGCGTTGCGCACGCCCTGGCTCGACCACTCGCGCTGCGTCCTGGCGCGCGCGACGAGGTCGGCCCTCTTGTCGGCGAACTCGTCGTACTGCTCGCGCGCGTGGCGGCGGAGCGTCGCGCGCTCCTCGAGGTACGAGTCGTAGCCGCCGCCGTAGAGGCGGGTCGCGCCCTGCGCGAGGTCGAGCTCGAGCACGCGCGTGACGCAGCGCGCGAGGAACTCGCGGTCGTGGCTGACGAGCACGACGCCGCCGCGCAGCCCCTGCACGAACGCCTCCAGCCGCGCGAGCCCGTCGAGGTCGAGGTCGTTCGTCGGCTCGTCGAGCAGCACGATGTCGAAACGGCTCAGCAGCAGCGCGGCGAGCCCGACGCGCGCCGCCTGCCCGCCCGAGAGCGAGGTCATCATGGCCCCGCCGTCCAC
>DASSWM010000290.1:0-4378 GCA_035704865.1 Agrococcus sp. | reverse complement strand
CGCAGACGCTGCGGCCCGAGGCTGCCATGACGCCGCATCCTCGTCGACCGTCGCCAGCGCGGGCGCCGCGCCCAGGGCGAGCACCATCGCCACTGCCGCCGGCAGCATCGCCGCCCAGTGTCTGCGCATCCGGTGTCCGCGCATCCCGCTCCTCCGCCTCAGCGAACCCCGATCAGCGCCGCTCGAAGCCCAGGATCGTCACGTCCATGCCCGGCCAGATGCCGCCCCAGGCGCTCGCGACGTTGTCGACGCCGATCGGGGCCACCGACACCACGAACGTGCCCTCGTCATAGCCGGTGATCGTGTAGCCGGTGGCTTGCTCCTCGCTCGTCTCCCAGCCGCGCGAGCCGAGCACCTCAAGCAGCGCGGGAGCGACCAGCGGCTGATCGACCCAGATGAGCTGCGTGTAGGCCTCGTCGTCCATGACCCCGCCGCACGTGGCCCTGCCCGGCAGCACCGGCATCGTGAGGGCCTCGGCGACCGCGGCGATGTCGTCCGCGGTCGCGAGACGTACGCCCTCGTCGGCGAAGCGCTCCTGCACGAGCATCTCGCAGCGCGCCAGCACGGCATCGCCCTCCGCCTCGCCGTCGCCGGTGGGCTCGGGCGCCTCCGACTCGGCCGGCGCCTCCGTCTCGACGACCGCCGCGGGTGCGGGAGTGGGATCGGATGCGGTGCTGGGCTCGGGCGGGGAGCCCGAGCTGCACGCGGCGAGCGCGAGCACCGCGATGAGCGTGAGCGCCGCCGAATATGTGGAACGGATCATGTCGACACCTCTCTCGTGCGGCGTCAACGCTGGCGCCGGTCACTGGTCCTCTGATGCATCCGTGACCGATGCCCGATTCCGGGTGAGCGGAGCGTATTCCCGGCGCGATCCGCGTGTCATCGGCTCGGGCCATACCGCGCGCAAACGCTGAGCGCGCTGCGCGCCTCGCCATGCGCTCGTCGTGAGGGAGGCGTCCTGTGGAGACCGCCAGCGCGTTCTCACACCGACGCCTTACCTTGCTCACCGGGTAGCCAGCGGAAGGAGGCCAGAATGGCGGTGTACCACCAAGTGCGCAAGAGGTACACTCGGACCATGCCGACCACTCGCCCGCGCTACCAGGTCACCGAGACCGATGCGCTGGCGCACGCCCTGGAGCTCGCCGAGCAGGAGTGGCCGGGCGAGCCGCGATCCCGACTCATCGAGCGGCTCGCGACGACCGGCGCCGAACAGCTCGCCGAGCGGCACGACGCCGCATACCAACGCCGTCTGGCCGCGCTGAACGCGCTCCGCGATGAGTTCAGCGGCACCTTCCCGCCGAACTACCTCGAGGAGATTCGTGAGGGATGGCCGGAATGATCGCGCTCGACGCGGGAGCAGTCATCGCTGCCTGGGATGCCACTGATGCGCACCACGAGTCCGCCCGCATGCTGTTCCTCTCGCATGCCCGCAGCGTCATCCATCCCGTCACGCTCGGCGAGGCGCTCGTGCAAGCCGTCCGCCGCGACCGAGAAGCGTGGGCGCGCGACGAGATCGCTGCCCTCGGCATTCGGCAGCTCACGCTGGCCGACGATCACCCGTTCGAGCTCGCTCGCGCCCGCGCCTCGACGAGTCTGCGAATGCCCGACGTCTGCGCGCTCGTGGCGGCAGAGGCACGCGGGCTGCCGCTCGCGACCTTCGACCGCCGGCTCGCCGAGGTCGCCCGATCACGCGGCATCACCGTCCTGCCCTGACGGGGGTTGCCCACGCCGCGCCGGGACGTGACGCTTGCTGCAGGAGGTGACGCATGGATTGGTCCACGATCCTCGCCTGGCTCGACGCCCCGCACGCCGAGCTCGCGCGCCAGGCCCTGCAGCGCGGCACCGCCGCGATCTTCGCGGTCGCGTTCCTCTCCACCTTCATGCAGTTCCCGGCGCTGCTGGGCGAGCGCGGCCTCATGCCCGCCCCGCGCTACATCGCGGCCGGCGGTCTCGACGGCATCCCCAGCGTCTTCCGCTGGCACTACTCCGACCGGTTCCTGCGCATCCTCTGCCTCGTCTGCATCGCGATCGCGCTCGCGCTGGCGGCGGGCCTGCCGCAGCTCGGCCCGCCGTGGCTGCCGATGCTCGCGTTCCTGACGCTGTGGATCGTCTACCTCTCCATCCTCCCCATCGGCCAGGTCTTCTACGGCTTCGGCTGGGAGCTGCTGCTGTGCGAGGCGGGCTTCCTCATGGCGTTCCTGGGGTCGGATGCGTCGGCTCCCCCGACCCTGACGCTCCTGCTGGTCGTGTGGCTGGTGTTCCGCCTCGAGTTCGGCGCCGGCATGATCAAGATCCGCGGCGGCCGCGAGTGGCGCGACCTGACGGCCCTCACCTACCACCACGAGACGCAGCCGATGCCGGGGCCGCTCAGCCGCACCGCGCACCTGCTGCCGCGCTGGTTCCACAAGAGCGAGGTGGTCGGCAACCACGTCGCGCAGCTCGTCGCGCCCTGGGTGCTGCTCGTCGCGGCGTTCGTCGCGACCGGTGCGGTGCCCGATGGCGCGCCCTCGGAGGTGACCGCCGTCTTCGGCGCCATCGCGACCGTCGCGGCAGCGATCGTGATCCTCACCCAGCTGTGGCTCGTCATCACGGGCAACTTCGCCTGGCTCAACTGGATCACGATCGTGGTCGCCTTCGCCGCCGTCGACGACCGCGCGGTCGCCTGGCTGCTGCCCGGCTGGCTCGCTACCGACGGGCCACCGGCGCACGCCTACGAGCCGACGCCCGTGTGGTTCAGCATCCTCGTCGTGCTCGTCTTCGTCGCCTACGCGTGGCTGTCGATCCCGTCGGTGCGCAACCTGTTCTCGCGCCGCCAGCTCATGAACGCCTCGTTCAACCGGCTGCGCCTCGCGAACGCCTACGGCGCCTTCGGCACCGTCACGAAGCACCGCGACGAGATCGTCATCGAGGGGCTCGCGCCCGCCGGCACGAGCGAGCGCGAGGGTGCCCCCTCGCCCGGCGATCGCAGCCAGCGCGTGGAAGGACGAGGGGCGGATGCGTCGGCCGACGACGGGTGGGTCGAGTACGAGTTCAAGGGCAAGCCGGGCGATGTGCGCCGCGTGCCCGGCTGGTTCGCGCCGTACCACCTGCGGCTCGACTGGCTCATGTGGTTCCTGGCCCTCGGCTCGCACGGGCCGTGGTTCCGCGAGCTGCTCGTCAAGCTGCTGGAGGCCGACCCGGCGACGCTGCGGCTGCTCGCGCGCGACCCGTTCGACGGGCAGCGCCCCGCCGCGGTGCGGGCGCGCGTCTACCGCTACCGCTTCGCCACGCACGCCGAGAAGCGCGAGACCGGCCAGGTCTGGATGCGCGAGGACCGCGGCATGCTCGTGCGCCCGATCCGCAACCCGCGCGTCGAGTAGCGGCAGCGCTTGCCGTCCGCACATCCGCTCGTCGAGTAGCGGCCGCAAGCCACGTATCGAGACGACAGCGCATCGAGTCAACCCCGCCAGCACCCATCGCTCCTGGCACTCTTGACACGTGAGATCCGCGACGCTGCCCGGCCTCGCGCTGCTCGTCGTCGCGGCGCTCACCGGCTGCACCCCCGGCGCGCTCACTCCCACACCGGAGCCGTCGAGCACGCCGCCCACGACCGCCGCGCCATCCGCGACGCCGACGCCCGAGCCGACCGACGCATCCGCCCCCCGTCCGGTGCTGCTCGCGACACTCGCCGCCTCGAACGGGCTCGCGGTCGTCGACCCGGGCGCGGCCGAGCCGCTGCTCGACGTCATCGAGGTGGGGCAGGCGCCGTGGGGCGTCGCCGCGCACGAGGGGACGGCGTACGTCTCGACCGCCGAGGGGCTCGCGGTCGTCGACCTCGAGGACGGCAGCCGCACGGCGCTCGTGCCCTACCTGCACCAGCCGGCGGCCGTCGACTTCGGCGAGTACCGCGACGGCGGGCTCGGCATCGCGGTCTCGCCCGACGGCGAGCGCGTCTACGTCGCGGTGCACCGGTGGCCCGACCCCGCGTGGCTCGAGGTGTACGACGTGGATGACGGCGCGTTCATCGCGAGCGCCGACGTGGGAGTGCGGCCCTTCGACGTGCTCGCCGACCCGGCCGGCGAGTGGGTCGCGACGATCGACCACGACAGCTACACCGTGTCGCTCGTCGACCCCGACAGCCTCGAGGTGCGCGCGGTGGAGATCGCGCCGTTCGGCAACTTCGGCTTCGCCGGCTGGGAGAAGCCGCACTACGCGTCGATCACCGCCGACGGCCGCATCGCGCTCCCCTACCAAGGGCTCGTGACCGTGCTGCTCGACCCCGCGACCGGCGAGACCGAGCGGATCGAGGCGAGCGCCAACTCGCACCAGCACGGCACGGCGACCGCCCCCGACGGCACGCTCGTCACCGCCGGCACGGGCGCCTTCGGCACCGCGACGG
>DASSWM010000289.1:0-3781 GCA_035704865.1 Agrococcus sp. | reverse complement strand
CGCGCGGGTCGGTTCGGCGCTGCGGGTCGAGATCCCGGACGGGCGCCGAGGTCTGGCGCTGGCGGCGCTGATCGCGAAGCGCGAGGGCGCCGACGGCTCGGCCTGGCGCTCGGCAGGCTTCCACGGGCACGAGGTCGCGGCGGTGTCGGATGCTGACGCGCTCGCGTGCGTTGTCGCGGTCGAGGTGGGCAGCGTGGCGCGACCGGGCTGGGATTGGCAGCTGAACAGGCCGGCGGAGTCGTCGCCACTGATCGTGCTGTGCGAGGTGGAGCGGGTGACGATCCCGGCGCCGGCGCGCGGCGAGCACGACGGGAGCCTGGAGCGGTTCATCGCATCCAAGCGCGGGCAGCACGAGCCGGTCGACCTGTACCGGCGGGGACGCTGGGACAACCCGCGCATGCCGACGATCCCGGCCGCGCGCCTGGAGCCGCTCGCGAGGCCGGGGAAGCTCGGGCCGGGCGCGCGCGTGCGAGTCTCGGAGATCCGGCCGGATGCGCAGACGATCAACGATCGCGCGGGATACGAGGGCCTGATCCTGGCGCGCATGGACAGCGGTGACTACGCGGTGCAACGGCTGGAGGACTCGGCAGCGGGGCCGTATGGCTCGGTCGTTCGGCTCTCGCGACTGTGCCTCACGCCGGTCGAGGGCGAGGCAGGGCAGTACGCATGACGATGACGCTGGAGCGCGCGGTGCGCTCGGGTACGACGATGGGCGGCGCGGGCCGCATGACGAGAGGGGGCGCTCAGATGGCGCTGGACAAGACGGGCAACGAGCGCATTCCGCTCGCGATGGTGGAGCCGCGGATCGTGGCGGGGCAGGTGTTCATGTCGGGCAGAATGCGCGGCAGCGTGGGGCCAGATGGCCGGTACACGGTCTGGAGCTACCACGAGCCGATCGCGGGCCAGACGGCGGACGGCGATTGGTGGATCACCGCTGCGCGATTCTCGAAGACGACGACGAGGCACCAGAACGTCGTGCGCCGGGCGCTCGCGTCGCTCGGCATCGAGCCGCTGGAGCTGCGATGATGCGCGCGGATGACGCGGCGCCGCTGGAGCGCCGCGCGCGGCTGGAGCGGCTCGCGAAGGATCTGGAGATCCGCGCGGGCAACGCGCGCCGGGCAGCGGCCGCGGCGGGGCTGGCGCTGGTGCTCGACGAGGCGGCCGGGCTGGACGGCGCGCCGCACACGCGCGGCATCCCTCAGGGCGTCGTGCTCGCGCGCACGGTGGAGGGCGGCGGGCGCGCTTACGTCTACTTCGAGGGCGTCGACTTCCAAGACGTTGACGCCTACTTCGTGATCGACGTTGCGCGGCTGGGCGACGACGACGGCTTCATGCCCTACGTCGAGCTGAGCGAGGACGCGGCGCGCCGGCTGGAGGCCGTGGTCGACGTGCTGCACGAGCCGCTGATTGTGCAGCACGGGGCTGCACTCGCGCGCCGGTGGCATGACGGACTGTGGACGGTCGCGATCGACGCCGACCCGCTCGCGCATGCGCTCACGATCGACGGTGGATTCCTCGACCCGCGCACGCATGCGGAGATCGAGCGGGAGATCGCTCTAGACGAGGGCGAGCTCGCCGAGATCCTCGACCGGGCGAACGGGCACGGGCGATGAGCGCGCGCTACGAGATGGGCCGGCGCGGGGAGTCGCGGCCGGTCGTCGACCATGCGGGAGATCCACTGCTGCATGCACTGATCGAGAGGAAGGGGAAGACGATGAGCGAGGCGACGAGATCGACCGACCATGCCGCCGAGGCGCGCAAGCTGCTGGAGGTGGCCGCGCGAGAGGTGAGCCTCGACATGGCGGCCGCGGCGCAGGGCGCGGCGCAGACGCACGCGCTGCTGGCGATCGCGGGCGAGATCCGCGAGGTGCTGTGGACGCTGCGGGCGGCGCTGTTCGGCGCCGTGGCGCTCGGCACCCTGGCCGCGGTGCTAGTGCTGGACACGCTGGGGTCGCGATGAGCGCCGGCGAGGGGCTGCTGCTGCACGATCTGCGGCTGATCGCCTACGACGCGGACGGCGCGCTGGAGGCATGCTTCCAGCTCGGGCGACTGTGGCGGGAGCGCACCGGCGAGCCGTATCCGGTCGACATGCACGATCCGAGCGGGCCGACGCCGCGCGAGATGAGCGAGGAGACGGGCGAGGATGCCGTGTACTGGATGCTGTCCGACGTGCTCGACGGTGCCGGGATCTCAGACGATCGCGCACTGCTGGAGATCGGTCGCGCGGCGCGCGTGCTGTGCCTCCAGCTCCAGACGCAAGACTACGAGCCGCGCAGTGGTGCATCATGGGCAGAGCACGCGGGGCAGATCCGGGACGCGCTGGAGCGCATCATCCCGGCCGAGACGATCGCCGAAGTGGCGAGATCGAAGGAGGGCTAGACATGGCACGACAGCGGGGCGGCAGGTCGCCGGTGGAGATGACGCCGGAGCGGGTGCAGCGGCGCGCGGAGGTCGCGCGCGCCTACGCCGAGTACGAGGCGAAGCGGGATCGGGAGCGGCTCGCGCTCCAGCGGGAGATCGGGGCGCAGGTGGATGCCCGGAGCGCGGAGGAGCTGGGCGCGCTGCGGCAGGCGATCCGGGCGGCGCTGAACGCGGGCCTGCCGAAGTCGCAGCTCCAGGTGCACGACGTGCTCGGCTCGGCCGATCAGGGCAAGGTGAACCGGATCATGGGCGGCAAGGTGAAGCGCCAGCGCACGCCGCAGCCGAGCCTGGAGTGGCTGGAGGACGGCGCCGCGCGCGTGATGATCCCCGGCTACCCGACGACGAGCCTGGCCGACGACTACCCGGAGGCGCTCTCGGGCGTGGTGCGCCGCGACGGCCGCGTGGCGGGCGGCTGGGCGGTCGAGGTGGACGACACGGACGAGCCGGGGGTGCCGGGGCATCTGCGCTGGGAGTTCGAGCACGAGCCTGCCGCGATCGGTGAGACGATCGAGCGGCTCGCGGAGTCGACGCCGTGAGGCACGGGCAGCACGCGCTGTTCAGCCTGAGCCGCAAGCGTGGGCTGCTGGTGATCCTGGGCGGGTTCCGGCTGGTGCTGTGGCGGCGGGAGATGATGCCGTCGATGTTCGACCATCGGCCGGTGACGGCGCTCGCGCCGGCGGTCTCGGTGGATCTCGGGCGCGTGGGCGTCAAGGTGCGCTTCGGCGAGGGCCTGCTCGACGGCGGCCCGGAGTATCCGACGAGCACGCTGACGCCGGTGCGGCTCGGGCCGGTGGAGATCCTGCTGCGCAAGGGCCCTCGGATGCTGGGGTGCGCGCGATGACGCTGCTGTTCGCGGTGATCCTCATCGTGGTGCTCGCGGTCGCGATGGGCTGGCGCGCGACGGTGCTCGACGGTGCCGTGACGGGCGTGTTCGCGTTCGTCGTCGTGATCGCGCTCGGGGCGATGGCACTGGTGCTCGGCCACGGCGTCGCGACGGTCTGGGCGGTGGCATCGTGACCCGCCCGGCGGTGGATCTGGGCCTGCACGAGCCGCGCGCGAGCGTCGGGCCGACGCGCTCGGTGACGGGCGTGCGGGAGGACGGCCGGCTGCTCTCCAGCATCGAGCAGGAGGAGGAGGCGATCCGGTGGATGCTCGCGCAGGCGGTGAAGCACGGCGACCCGGAGATCCTGGAGGCTCGCATCCAGTGGAGCCGCCGGGCGGCGTCGACGCTGCGGGTGACGGCCGACTACGAGACGACGCCGACGGGGGCGCGGATCGCCGTGCTGCGCACGGTGTCGGAGCTGGACGACGAGGGGCAGCACGTCCCTCGCACCGCGCGGGATCGCGTGATCGAGGCGCG
>DASSWM010000288.1:0-14000 GCA_035704865.1 Agrococcus sp. | reverse complement strand
GGAGTGGCCGACGAGCACGATGCGGGCATGAGGATGCGCTTCGGCGACCCGGTCGACCGCCTCGCCGACGACGATGGCCGCGTCGTGCACGTGCATGAGGTGCCGCCCGAGCTCGGGCACGAAGTGCACCGCGTGGCCCGCCTGCGCGAGCCGCCGGCCGAGCGGCTCCATGAAGGGCCAGCGCTCGACGACGCCCTGGACGAGCACGACGTGCACGCGGGCGCCGGGCATGCCGAGCAAGTGCGGTGCGCGCGAGTCGAGCGTCGAGCGCAGGTGCATGCGGGCGGCGAAGGCGTAGTCGCGCGCCCACACCCGCACCTCGCGCGCAGTGATGCTCATGGCCGCGACACCTCCGGCAGCGTGCGGGCGGCGGCGACGCCCGCGAGGCCGAGCCCGGCGAGCAGCAGCAGCGCCCAGCCGGTGCCGAGCACCGCGAGCGCCGCGCTCAGGCCGCCGATGACGAGCAGGACCACGCCCATCGCGGAGTTCGAGACGGCGACGTAGCGCGTGCGCAGGTCGCCGTCGGCCATGTCGACGACATAGGTCTTGCGGGCCACGCGCACGCCCGTGTGGGTGAGGGTGAGCGCGAAGTAGGCGACGAGCAGCGCGGCGGTGCCCCACCAGCTCCCGCCGTCGAAGCCGGGCAGCGCAGTGACCGCCACGACGAGCAGCACGATCGCCGCCGCCGCGCCGGCGCCGGCCGACATCAGGGTGCGGCTCGAGCGATCGGCGAGCCTGCCCATGACGGGGCCGCCGATGAGCGCGGCGAGGCCCGCCGAGACGATGAAGCCGCCGAGCCCGGCGAGCGCGCCCGAGCCGGTCTGCGCGGCGAGCGAGACGAGGAACGGCGGCGCGAGCGCCGACACGAGCAGCAGGCTGCGCACGAGCACGAAGCGGCGCAGCTCGGCGTCCTCCCGCAGCGGGCCGAACGCCTGCTGCAGCCAGCCCTCGCGCGACGATGCGGCCGAGTCGCTCGCGCCGCCCACGGCGCCGGGATCCTCGTCCGGCTCCCGGATCGCGGCGTAGCACGCGGCCGCGAGCACCCACAGGGCCGCGCCGCCCGCGATGAGCCACGCGAGCTCGATCGCGGTGGGGTCGGCGCCGCCGAGCACGCGCACGCCGGCGCCGAGCACGAGCGCGGCGACGCCGCCCGCGGTCGTCGCGAGGCCGGTGATCTGGCCGCGCTCGCCCTTCGGGATCGTCCTGCCCTGCACGTCCTTCGACGCGATCGAGCAGAGGCAGCGGCCGAGCGCGAACACCGCGAGCGCGACCACGATCGCGAGTCCGCCCGCGAGCCCCTCGCCGAGCGCCGCGGTGAGCGCCATGGCGCCCGCGGCTGCCGCCTGCACGAGCGCGCCGGCGACGAACACGAGCTTGCGGCGCCTGCGCTGCACGATCCACGGCGCGAGCCACGCCTGCGGCAGCATCGAGAGCGACTCGCGGATCGGCACGAGCAGCCCCACGAGCGCGCCGGGCGCTCCGATGGCGTGCAGCAGCCACGGCAGCACCGTCGAGGCGTTCACCGTGTGATCGCCGCTGCTCTGCAGCGCCTGCGCCACCACCTGCCGCACGCCGTTCGCGGGCACGTGGCGACGCACGGCATCCGGCAGCTCGGCCTCGGCCGTCGCCTCGCGCCGCACGAGCCTGCCGTAGAGGCGGTCGGCGGCGATCATGGCGCGCGCTCCCCTGCCGTCGCCGCTGCGGGGCCGGCGCCGCTCATGCCGCGAACTCCCGGATCATGCGCGCGACGGGCTCGGCGCCCGTGATCATCGCCTCGTGCCCCTTGCCGTGCGCGATGCGCAGGCGGCCGTCGGGCAGCGCCGCCGCGACCTGCTCGACCCAGGCGGCCGGCGCGACGCGATCCTCGTCGCCGCGGATCACGAGCGTCGGCTGCGCGATGCGCGGCAGGAGGGGGCGGATGTCGTGCTCGAGCATCGTGCGGAGCTTGCTCAGGTACCAGCGCGGCCCCGCCTGCAGGTAGAGGTGCGCGCCGATGAGCGCCACGATGGGCGGGTCGTTCGCGAGATCCTGCAGCAGCCGCAGCGCCTGCTTCCAGCCGGAGCGCTCGGCGGGGTTCACGGTCGGGCCGATCAGCACGGCGCGGTCGACGAGCTCGGGGTGGCGCACGGCGAGCTCGGCGACGACCTGCGCGCCCATCGAGTGGCCGACGGCGATGCACGGCACGGGGGCGAGGGCGACGAGCGCGTCGGCCACGAGGTCGGCGAGCGCGGCCATCGGGAGCGAGGCGGCGGGCTCGGGCGAGGGCCCGAAGCCGGGCAGGTCGAGCGCGACGACGTCGAAGCGGTGCGAGAGCTCCGCGCGCAGCAGCCCGAAGTACTGCTGGCCCATGCCGATGCCGTGCACGAGCACGACGGTCGGCGCGCCCGGCCTGGCCCAGCGGTGCACCATCACGGCGTGGTCGCCGTCGACGTGAACCGCGGTCGTCGCGCCGGCTGAGCCCGCGGCGGCGGCTCGCCAATCGGCGAGGCTCGCGGGGCTCGGGGTCTCCATCCGGCCAGCGTAGGACGCCCCGCCCGAGCGAGCCATCTGGCGGGCTCGGTGGGAGCCGGCGTTGCCCTGCCCCCGGCGATCGTCGGGGGGCGCGACGCCGTGCAGCGGGCGGCTCAGTGCTGCGCGTCGGGCAGCTGCCGCATGAGCCAGAACGGCCCGATCACGACGCACAGCGCCGACAGCAGCTGGCCCGTCGCGCCGATCCACATGGTCGGCACGACGCCGAGCCACGTGCCGAGCGCGCCGGCGAGCAGCGCCGCGATCGGCATGACGCCCCACACGCAGAAGCGCACGGATGCGTTCATGCGGCCGAGCAAGCGCGGCGGTGTGATGCGCTGGCGGAAGGTGACCTGCGTGATGTTGTAGAGCAGCACGGTGAAGCTGCCGATGAAGCCCTGCACGACCAGCAGCGGGAACGCGATCGCGGGGAACGTGGCCGCGAGCGGCAGCATGCACGCGACGGTGCTGAAGGCGATCGCGCTCACCGGGATGGCCTTCGCCTCGCCGATCCAGCGCACGATGTGCGGCGTCGCGATCGCTCCTGCGAGGCCGCCGACCGAGCCGAGCGAGAAGATCACGCCCATCGCCGCGGGGCTCAGGCCCAGCTCGCGCAGCAGGAAGATCGGCAGCATCGTGAACGAGACGGTGTTGAAGAAGTTGGAGATGCCGGTCGTGCCGACGATGCGCAGCAGCAGCGGGTTGCCGAACACCCAGCGCAGCCCCTCGCCGATCTCGCGCATGATCGGGCCGCGGTCGTCGGCGGCGCGCGGCTCCTCGTGGTCGCGCGTCAGCAGCAGCGCGACGAACGAGGCGACGTAGGTGCCGACGGTCGCGAGGATCGCGAACGGCGCGCTGATGATGCCGATGAGCCATCCGCCCACCGCCGGCCCGCCGATGTTGGCGAGCTCGCGCGTGGCCTCGAGCTTGCCGTTGGCCTCGGCGATCTGGTCCGTGCGCACGAGCGAGGGGATGATGCTCTGGTACGAGACGTCGAAGAAGACGGTCGCGACGCCGACCACGAGCGCGACGGCGTAGAGGTGCCACATCTCGAGCATGCCCAGCCACCACAGCACCGGCAGGACGCCGAGCGCGACGGCACGCACCGCATCCGCCCAGATCATCACGCGGCGCTTGCGCATGCGGTCGATCCAGGCGCCCGCCGGCAGGCCGACGACCAGGAAGGCGGCGACGCCCGCGGCGTTCAGCAGCCCCACCTCGAACTCGCTCGCCTGCAGCAGCAGCACCGCGAGCACCGGGATCGCGAGCTCGGTGACCTGCGAGCCGACCTGCGCGAGCGCCTGGCCCGACCACATGGTGAGGAAGTTGCCGTCGCGCCAGAGCGAGCCCTTCGGGGCGTCGCGCACCGCGGTGGGCGATGCGGCTTCGACGGGGCTGTCGTCCGAGGGCTGCGGGATCTCAGCCGTCGACTCAGGCGATTGGGACATGCCAATCAGTATGCGCGCCTGATTGAGAACTGTCAATCACTCTCGCTACGATGGAGCCATGACCGAGGACCACGAGCGCGGGGCCGTCGTGCGCGATGCGGCTCCCGGCGAGGAGCGCATCACCCTGCACGCGAGCGACGACGCCGAGCAGCAGGCGATGGCGCGGGCGCTCAGCTCGCCGCTTCGGCTGCGCGTGCTGCGGCTGTGCGCGTTCGAGGCGCGCACCAACAAGGAGCTCGCCGAGCTGCTGCACGTCAACCCCGGCACGATGCTGCACCACGTGCGCACGCTCGTGCAGACCGGCTTCCTGGCCGCCGAGGCGGAGCGGGCCGGCGCCGGCGGCGCGCGCGAGGTGCCGTACCGCGCGACCGGACTGTCGTGGCGCACCTCGGTGCCGGGCGGCTCCCCCGTGCTGGTGGAGACCTTCCTGCAGCAGATCGACGGCCTCGATCCCGACCAGCTCGACGTGTCGTGGATGGGGCTCAAGGTCAACGCCGAGCACCGCGAGGAGCTGCAGCAGCGGCTCTACGACCTGCTGAACGAGTTCAAGGAGCGCGGACCGGACCCCGACGGCGAGACGCTCGGGCTCTTCACGGCCCTCTACGCCGACGACAACCCGCCCGCCCCGCGGGCCTGACGCATCCGCCCGGCCGGCTCCGCCCGCGGGCCCACCGCGCCCGCCCGCCGCGGCCCGACGCATCCGCCCGACACGCTCCGCCCGCCCGGCGCATCGGTGGGAGACTGGTCGGCATGAGCAGTGAGTCCACGACGACGCAGACCACCACCGGCCAGGCCACCACCGGCCAGGCCACCACGGACCAGGCCACCACCAACCGCTCGACGACGCCGACGTCGTCAGCCTTCACCGAGCACATCCAGTCGGGCTGGGCCGATCGGCCCGCCGAGACCCCCGAGCCCCGCGCGGCCGCGGCCTTCGCCGCTGAGCGCCGCGCGCGCATCTCGGCGCTGCACCCCGGCGTGCGGCTCGTGATCCCGGCCGGCGGCCTCAAGGTGCGCTCGAACGACACCGACTACCCGTTCCGCCCGCACCCCGACTTCACCTACCTGACCGGCTGGGGGTCGGATGCGGAGCCCGACTCGGTGCTCGTGCTCGACCCCGTCGATGGCGGGGAGGGCGCGGCCCAGCACCGCGCGACGCTGTACTTCCGCGGCCCCGCCGGCCGCGGCACGACCGAGTTCTACGCGAATCCCGCGATCGGCGAGTTCTGGGTGGGCCCGCGCCCGTCCCTCGAGCACGTCGCCGCCGACCTCGGGCTGCAGGTCGCCGACCTCGCCGAGCTCGACGCCGCGCTCGAGGCGGGCGGCGAGTCGCTCGTCGTGACCGGCGCCGACCCGGTGATCGAGGCGAGGCTCGCCAGCGCGAACCCCGACGGCGACGTGCTCGCACGCGACCTCAGCGAGCAGCGGCTCGTGAAGGACGCGCACGAGATCGCCGAGATCCAGGCAGCGGTCGACGCGACGGCGCGCGGCTTCGACGACGTGATCGCCGACCTGCACCTCGCCGCCCAGCACGAGCGCGGCGAGCGGGTCGTCGAGGGCGCCTTCCACCGACGCGCGCGGCTCGACGGCAACGCGGTCGGCTACGACACGATCGCCGCCTCGGGCCACCACGCCTGCTACCTGCACTGGACCCGCAACGACGGCCCGGTGCGCGAGGGCGACGTCATCCTGCTCGACGCGGGCGTCGAGGTCGACAGCCTCTACACCGCCGACATCACGCGCACGCTGCCGATCACGGGCGAGTTCACCGAGGTGCAGCGGCGCGTCTACGAGGCCGTGCTCGAGGCTGCCGACGCAGCGTTCGCGATCGTGCGCCCCGGCATCGTCTTCAAGGAGGTGCACGCGGCCGCGATGGAGGTCATCGCGCGCAAGACCGCCGAGTGGGGCGTGCTGCCGGTGCCTGCCGAGGTCTCGCTCGAGCCCGACCAGCAGCTGCACCGCCGCTGGATGGTGCACGGCACGAGCCACCACCTGGGCCTCGACGTGCACGACTGCGCCCAGGCGCGGCGCGACTTCTACCACGACGGCATCGTGCGCGAGGGAATGGTCTTCACGATCGAGCCCGGCCTGTACTTCCAGGCCGACGACCTCACGGTGCCCGAGGAGCTGCGCGGCATCGGCATGCGCATCGAGGACGACATCGTCGTCACCGCCGACGGCGCCGTGAACCTCTCGGGCGCCATCCCGCGCACCGCCGACGAGGTCGAGGCGTGGATGCGCGAGGTGCGCTCGCGCTGACGCGCGCTCCGCGCCCGAGCTTGCACCGAGCAGTGCACTTCCGCCCGAGCAGGGCTGGCACGTCAGCACGTGTCGCACGGAAGTGCACCAGTCGGCAGCGGTCGGGCCGACACCCACTTGCTGCAACCCCCGACCGGCAGCCGCCGGCCGCGAGCCGCCGCCGCTCAGCCGGCGACGAGCGTGATCGCGATGACGACCATCACCGCGGCGATCGCGCCGTCGAGCACGCGCCACGCGCGCTCGGTGCGCAGCAGCGGCGCCAGGAAGCGCGCGCCGTAGCCGAAGCCGACGAACCAGATGGTGCTCGCGGCGATGCCGCCGGCCAGGAACCACCAGCGGGCGTCGCCGTGCGTGCCCGCGACCGAGCCGAGCACCACGGTCGTCTCGACGATCGCGTGCGGATTGAGCCACGTGACGGCGAGGATCGTCAGCAGCGTCGCGAGGCGGCTGCTGCGGCGGCGCGTCGCGACGCGCACCGGGGCGGATGCGGTGGCGTCGTCCTGGTCGGGCTCCTCCGGCGCGGCCTCGAGCGAGCCGCCGCCGCGCCACGCGCGACGAGCGCTCAGCAGCGCGTAGCCGAGGATGAACGCCGCGCCCGCCCAGCGCGCGAGCGTCTCGAGCCAGGGCTCGGCCATGACGAGCGTCGCGACGCCGGCGACGCCGATCGTCTGCAGGATCGCGTCGCTCACGACGCACACGAGCACGACGAGCCCGACGTGCTCGCGCCGCAGCCCCTGCCGCAGCACGACGGCGTTCTGCGCGCCGATCGAGAGGATGAGGCCGAGGCACAGCGCGAAGCCCGACAGCAGCGCAACGATCCCCTGGTCCATGTGCACGACGCTACGGGGCTGGCGAGATGCAGTCCAGCGAATGTTCCTTCGGCATCGTAAGCGTTCCTTCATCTACGCTCGAGGCATGGAGCTGCCTCTCGACCACCTGCGCACCCTCGCCGCCGTCGTCGACGCCGGCACGCTCGAGCGGGCCGCATCGCGGCTGGGCGTCACGCCGAGCGCGGTGAGCCAGCGCATCCGGGGCATCGAGCAGCGCGTCGGCCGCATCGTGCTGCAGCGCACCAAGCCGGTGCGCGCCACCGAGGCCGGCGAGGCGCTCGTCCGACTGGCGCGGCAGCTCGCGCTGCTCGAGCACGACGCGCTCGCCGCGCTCGGCGACGACGCGCCCGCGCCGCGCGTGCCGCTCGCGGTCAACGCCGACTCGCTCATCACGTGGTTCATGCCGGCGCTCGCGTCCGTGACGGCCCAGCGCCCGGTCACCTTCGAGCTGCACCGGGAGGATCAGGAGCGCACGGCGCAGCTGCTGCAGGACGGCACCGTGATGGGCGCGGTCACGGCGCAGCGGCATCCGGTCGCGGGCTGCGTCGCGACGCCGCTCGGGCGCATGCGCTACGTGCCGGTCGCCACGCGCGCGTTCGCCGCGCGGTGGTTCCCGGACGGGCTCACGCGCGCCGCGCTCGAAGCCGCGCCGATCGTCGACTTCGACGCCCACGACACGCTGCAGTCGCGCTTCGCCCATCGGCTCGGCGCACGCGCCGACGCCCCGCGGCACATCATCTCGGCCTCCGCCGAGTTCGCGCAGGCCATCTGGATGGGGCTCGGCTGGGGCATGCTGCTGCCGGGCCAGTTCGAGGCTGGCGTGGCCGACGGCACGCTCGTCGTGCTCGCCGACGAGACGGTCGAGGTGCCGCTGTGTTGGCAGCGCTGGAACCTCGCCTCGCCGCTGCTCGATCTCGTGAGCGATGCGGTGGCGGATGCGGCGCGAGCGTCGGGCGCGATCGCCTGACGAGGAGACGGGCGGGTGTCGCGCGCGTCAGGCGCCATAGCCTGACTTAAGAGGCGGGCGGGTGCTCGCGGTCCTGCGGGGCGGGCACGCTCGTCGGCTGCGGGTCCGCCTGCGGCGCGGGCGCGCTCGCGGGCTGCTGGCTCGGCTGCGGCGGCGGCGCCGACTGCAGCTGCGCCTCGGTCGGCGCGGCGGCGCCCTCGCGCTGCCCGATGATGTGCATGGCCTTGCCGGCGCTCTCCTGCGGTGCGACCACGTCGTAGCGCGCGGCGAGCACCTGCTGCGTCGACGCGAAGTCGCGCTTGCGGCGCATGAGCGAGTGCTGCACGACCGCCAGCAGGATGCCGAAGGCGAGCCCGAGCAGCGGGAACACGAGCACCGAGCCCATGGCCTCGGGCACGAACAGCAGCAGCATGAGACCGAGGAAGGCGCCGAAGCCGAGGCCGCGCAGCGCGCCGCGCATCGCAACCTTGCCCCACGTGAGCCTGCCGACGATGCGCTCGACGAGCTTGAGGTCGTTGCCGATGATCGCGAGGCCCGCGAGCTCGCCCTCGGAGCCGGAGACCTTCGCGACGGCGGCCTGCGCCTGGTCGTAGGTCTCGTAGGAGGCGACCACGACCCCTCGCGGCAGGTGCTGGTCGCCTGCGGCGGAACGCTGGAACATGCTCACGCCGCCAGTCTCCCATGCAGGCGCCTGCGAGCACGGCCGGGTTCGCTCTCGGCGTCAGGCTCGCGCGATACCGTGGACGGCATGAGCGCAGCCACCGTCTTCGTCGCCCGCCTCGCGGGCGCGGGCGTGTTCGATCCCGCTGGAGAGCGGATCGGCAAGGTGCGCGACGTCGTCACCGTCCCGCGCTCGGCGGCCGCCCCTCGCGTGGTCGGCCTCGTGGTGGAGGACCGCAGCCGCGCACGCGTGTTCCTCTCCATCGGCCGGGTGCTCTCGATCGGCGGCGGCCAGCTCATCGCCTCGGCGATCAGCGAGCGGCGCTTCCGGCAGCGCGGCGGCGAGCGGCTGCTGCTGACCGACGTCATCGGCCGCACCGTGACGCTCGCCGACGGCACGCCCGCGACGGTCGAGGACCTCTCGATCGCCGAGCGCGGCGCGGGCGAGTGGGAGGTCGACGAGCTCTTCTTGCGCAAGCCAAAGACCGGCCCCTTCGGCAAGGGCCCGACGACGCTCGCCCGCTGGGGCGAGGTGAGCCACGAGCTCGTCGCCGAGCACGACACCGAGCACCTGCTCGCGTCGCTCGAGGAGCTCGCGCCCGCCGACGCCGCATCCGCCATGCTCGACCTGCCGCAGCAGCGCATGCTCGAGGTCGCCGAGGACCTCCCCGACGACCGGCTCGCCGACATCCTCGAGGAGATGCACGAGGACCGGCAGCTCGAGATCCTCGACGCGCTCGGCGACCTCCGCATCGCCGACGTGCTCGACCGCATGGAGCCCGACGACGCCGCCGATCTCGTCTCGCACCTCTCTGCCGAGCGCGCCGAGACGCTGCTCGAGCTCATGGACCCCGAGGAGGCGGAGGACGTGCGCATGCTGCTCACGTTCGGCTCCGACACCGCGGGCGGACTCATGACGACCGAGCCGATCATCCTCGCCTCCGACTCCACCGTCGCCGAGGCGCTCGCGCTCGTGCGCCGGCACGAGGTCGCCCCCGCGCTCGCGGCCGCGGTGTGCGTCACGCTGCCGCCGTACGAGGCGCCGACCGGCCGCTTCCTCGGCATGGTGCACTTCCAGCGGCTGCTGCGCTACCCGCCGAACGAGCGCGTCGGCACGCTGCTCGACGAGCAGATCGAGCCGGTCGACGTGAGTGCGACGGCTGCGGAGGTCACGCGCCTCATGGCTGCGTACAACCTCGTCTCGGTGCCCGTCATCGACCCCGCAGGCCGGCTCGTCGGCATCGTCACGATCGACGACGTGCTCGACCACCTGCTGCCCGAGGACTGGCGCGCGCACGAGGAGCCCTCGCATGGCTGAGCGCACCGAGCAGTTCTCGCGCCCCAAGGCGAGGCGACGCATCCGCATGCCGCAGTCGAAGGATCGCTTCGGCCGCTTCACCGAGGCCTTCGCCCGCGCGATGGGAACGCCCGCGTTCCTCATCGGCATGACGATCTTCGTCACCTTCTGGCTCGGCTACAACTCGATCGCGCCCGCCGAGGCGCAGTTCGACCCGCAGGATCAGGGCTTCCCGCTGCTCACGCTCGTGCTGAGCCTGCAGGCCTCCTACGCCGCTCCCCTGCTGCTGCTCGCCCAGAACCGCCAGGACGACCGCGACCGCGTGCAGATCGAGCAGGACCGCCTGCGCGCCGAGCGCAACCTCAACGACACCGAGTACCTCGCACGCGAGGTCGTCGCGCTGCGCATGGCGATGCGCGACATGGCCACGCGCGAGTTCATCCGCGCCGAGCTGAAGTCGTTCGTCGACGACCTCGACGAGCGCCGCGACCGCGACGAGCGCGACGCGCGGTGAGCCGCCGCCCCGTGAGCCGCCGCCCATGACCGCCGCGATCGACCCGGCGCTCGAGCGCGCCCTCGCCACGGTCGTCGACCCCGAGATCCGCCGGCCGCTCGTCGAGCTCGACAGGATCCCCTCCGCGACGCTCGACGACGGCGTCGCGCGCATCCAGCTCGAGCTCACCGTCGCCGCCTGCCCCGCCGCCGACAGGATCGAGGCGGATGTCCACCGTGCGGCCGCGTCGGTCGCGGGCGTCGAGCGCGTGGAGATCGCCGTGGGCGTCATGGCGCCCGCCACGAGGCAGGCGCTCGTCGAGCGGCTGCGCGGCTCGCGCCCGCAGCAGTTCGGTCCCGACACGCTCACGCGCATCATCGCGGTCGCGAGCGGCAAGGGCGGCGTCGGCAAGTCGACCGTCACCGCCAACCTCGCCGTCGCGCTCGCGGCGCGCGGCCTCGCCGTCGGCGTCATCGACGCCGACGTGCACGGCTACTCGATCCCGGCGCTGCTCGGCACCGACGCCAAGCCGACGCGCGTGGGCGACATGATGATGCCGCCCGAGGCGCACGGCGTGCGGCTCGTCTCGATCGGCATGTTCGTCGACGGCAACCGCTCCGTCTCGTGGCGCGGGCCGATGCTGCACCGCACGCTGCAGCAGTTCCTCGCCGATGTCTGGTGGGGCGATCTCGACGTGCTGCTGATCGACATGCCGCCCGGCACGGGCGACGTCGCCATCTCGCTCGGCCAGCTGCTGCCGCACGCGGAGGTGCTCGTCGTCACGACGCCGCAGAAGGCGGCGGCCGACGTCGCCGAGCGCGCCGCGGAGGTCGCCAGGCAGACCGGGCAGCGGGTGCTCGGCGTGGTGGAGAACATGGCCGGTCTCGCGCAGCCGGACGGCTCGCTGCTCGAGCTGTTCGGCTCGGGCGGCGGGGACGAGGCGGCGCGGCGGCTCGAGGTGCCGCTGCTCGCGCGCATCCCGCTCTCGGTCGCGCTGCGCGAGGGCGGCGACGCCGGCGCGCCGGTCGTCGCGGCCGATCCCGCCGACCCAGCGGCGGCAGCCATCGTCGCGCTCGCCGCGTCGCTGCGCGGCACCCGGCCGATCACCGGCCGCAGCCTGCCGCTCAGCCCAGCCTGACGCATCCGCCGTCCGCGCCCGACTTCCGGGAATGGTCGCTTCGCACCCGCCGGAGTGACCATCTCGTACCGATGAGCGGAAGTGCGAGCGCCCGTCGGCTCAGGTGGCCTCGTCGTCGAAGCGCATCGGGCCCGAGTGCCGGCGCGGCAGGCTCGTCACGGTCGCGACCGCCGAGGCCGACGCGGCGGCCTGGAAGTCGCCCGGCGAGACGGGCGCGGGGTCGTCGCGCAGCGCATCCATCACGATGCGGCGAGGGTCGTACTGGCGCGGGTCGAGCTTCTTCCAGTCGACCTCGTCGAACTCGGGGCCCATCTCCTCGCGCATGCGCTCCTTCGCGCCGCCGGCGAGATCGCGCAGGCCGCGCACGAGCGCGCCCAGCTTCTCTGCGAGCGCGGGCAGCCGCTCGGGGCCGATGAGCACGGCCGCGAGGATCGCGATGATCAGCAGCTTGTCGAGCGTGATGCCTGCCAGGGACACCCCACTAGGGTAGTCGAGCCCTGCCGCAGGCTCGGCCGCGCCACCGGCGGCGAGCCTCGCCGAGCGGCACGCGCCGGGGCCGTACGCTCATCGTCGGAGGAACCGTGCAGACATCACCGCTCATCGCCAAGTACCTCGACGACCTCGCGGCAGAGGACGAGGTGCTCACCGCGGCCAGGGACGCCTCCGTCGAGCTGGGCATCACGCCCATCGCCCCCGCCGTGGGCGCGCAGCTCGCCGCCGTCGCCGCATCGACGCAGGCGAGCGCCATCCTCGAGGTCGGCACGGGCGCCGGCGTCAGCGGCCTGTGGCTGCTGCGCGGCGCGCCGGGCGCCACGCTCACGTCGATCGACACCGAGCTCGACCACCAGCAGCACGCACGCGCATCGTTCGGCAGGGCCGGCATCCCCGTCACGCGCGCCCGCCTCATCACGGGCAAGGCGCGCGACGTGCTGCCGCGCATGAACGAGGCGAGCTACGACATCGTGCTCATCGACGCCGACCCGGCGAACCTGCTCGAGTACGTCGAGCACGCGCTCTCGCTCGTGCGCGTCGGCGGCTCGGTGCTCGTCGCGCACGCGCTCATGGGCGGCCGCGTCGCCGACCCCGCGCAGCGCAGCGACGAGGTCGCCGACCTGCGGGCGCTGCTGCGCGAGCTGTCGACGTCGGATGCGGTGCGGACGGCGGTCACGCCGGTCGGCGACGGCCTGCTGCAGATCGTCCGGCTGCCCGAGCCCGCCTGACCCGGAGCCGTCCCGCGAGACGACGAAGGGGCCGATCCCCGCGGACCGGCCCCTCGCGCATCGGCCACCATCGGCCGATGCTCATCTCATGCGGCGACGACGACCTCGCCGAGCGCCTTGTGAAGCGCAGCGGCCTCCTCGTCGTTCACGGAGACGACCAGGCGTCCCCCGCCCTCGAGCGGCACGCGCACGACGATGAGCCTGCCCTCCTTGACAGCCTCGAGCGGTCCATCGCCGGTGCGTGGTTTCATGGCGGCCATGCGGCTCCCCTTTCGGTTCTCGTGCCTCTATCATCTCACGTTCCGCCGACATGCTCCGCTGGCGCGGCGCCAGGGAACGCGTGCTATGGCACCGTCCAGTCGTACCCGTCGACGTGCCAGCAGAACCAGATCCACACCGGCTGCAGCGCGAGGCATGCCGCGAGCAGCATGCCTCTCGCCCACACGGGCCTGACCGCCGCGAGCATCGCCGCGGCGGGGAAGATCGGCATGAGCAGGCGCCACGTCGACGACTGCGGGAACCACACCGCGGCGAGGTACACGAGGTAGGCGATGACCCACAGCCTGCCCTCGATGCCGACGCCTCGCGCCCACGGCCCGGCGAGCAGCGCGACCGCGGCGCCCACGATCGCGGCGAGCCACAGCGGCCACCAGGGCCCGAACCACCACTCGAGCCCGACCGGCCAGGGCGCGAAGGGCACGAGCTCCTGCCTGCCGATGTAGGCGGATCGCCAGCTGAGCTCGGTCTCGAGGTAGGCCGTGACGCTGCCGGTGACGAGCGTGCACGCGATGAGCCAGCCGAAGCCCCACAGCGCGCTCCACGCCCCGAGCGCCACGAGCATCCGCCGATCCCGCACGGCGAAGCCGTCGCGGTCGCGCCACCAGCGCAGCAGAAACCACAGGCCGAGCGCGAGCGCGAACGCGAGCCCGCCGGGCCGCGTGAGCGAGAGGATCGGCAGCAGCACCCACAGCCACTCCCACGCGCGCAGGCGCCACGCCAGCAGCGCGCCAGCGAGCAGCAGCAGGAACAGCGACTCGGCGTAGCCCAGCTGCAGCACGGGCGCCGTGGGCGAGAGCAGCACGATCGCGAGCGCGAACCGCTCCCTGCCGGGCGCGAGCTCGGCGAACAGGCGATAGGCCACGAGCGCGAACGCGAGCGACGCGGCGAGCGAGAGCAGCAC
>DASSWM010000287.1:0-5259 GCA_035704865.1 Agrococcus sp. | reverse complement strand
GCGACGATGTTGCGGTACCAGTTCACGTCCTCGCCGTAGGTGAGCTCGCTCACGAACCCCTCGGGCACGGGCGCGACGATGATGGGCGTCTCGAAGGTGCGGCCGCTCTTGCGGCCCACGTGGCGCACGAGCGAGAACGGCCCGCCCGGCGTGCGCGCGCTCGCCGCGGTCGCCCAGTTGAGGGTGTGCTTGATGAGCCAGAGCCATGCGCGTCGCATGGGCCCATCATGCTCCCGCTCAGGCCGGCTTGGTCGCCTTGCCGTCGAGCCAGAGCGTGTCGCTCTCGTCGCGGTGGGCGCCGGTCGAGCCGACGTGCTTCGCGTCGATCTGCGGCCCCTTCTTGATGACGTGCACGAGCGCCATGCCGTGCCCGCGGCCGAGGCCGTAGTCGGCCTGCAGCCACTCGAGGATGACGCCGGCCTTCACGGCGGGGTCGTCGTAGCCGCGCTCCTTCGCCTGCTCGACGAGCTCGCGCGGCGTGCGGCCGGTCCTCTCCTCGATCGCGTCGAGGTACGCCTGGAACGACATGACGCGAGCCTATGCGAAGCGCGCGCACGGGAGGAAGATCGAACGACCGGCGGATGCGTCGGGTCACGACGCGTGGTGCCCCTGGAGGGATTCGAACCCCCAACCAGCTCCTTAGGACGGAGATGCTCTTCCATTGAGCTACAGAGGCCAGGCCCGACGAGTCTAACGCGGGCGGCAGCGCCGGAGCGCGAGCGGCGCTGCGCCGGCGAGCGCGGAGCGCCCACTCCGAAGGTGAAGCGCCCGCCCCGACGCGAAGCGCCCGCCCCCAGCACGGGGACGGGCGCTCAGCGAGTGGGTCAGATCACGTGACGTCGTAGAACACCGGGGCCGAGCCGCCGATGTTGACGCCCGCGACCACCGTGTTGTAGCCCGACCAGCCGCCGTGCACCGCGCGGCCGCCGCCGATGTAGATCGCGATGTGCGCGCTGCCGGTGCCGCCGTTGGCGTAGTAGATGATGTCGCCGGGCGAGGCCGCCGACATGGGAATGACCGGGCCGAGGCTCGACAGGTTGCCCATGCCGGTGTACGTCAGGCCCGCTGCCGCGATCGCGCGGCGCACGAGCGACGTGCAGTCCTGCGCGACGCCGACCTGCGCGAGCGCGGCGTTCGCGATGACGCTGCCGGATGCGCCGGCCGGGGCCGCGCTGGACGCGGAGGCCGACGACGAGCCGGAGCCGGAGTTCGAGCTGCTGCTCGAGGCGGCTGCCTCCGCCTGGGCCTGTGCCTGCGCCTCGCGCTCCGCTGCCGCGGCAGCCTCGAGCTCGCCGAGGATCGCCTGGAGCTCCTCGGGCGTCGTCGCCTGCACGTCGAGGCGTGCGTCCGGGCTCTCGCCTGCCGTGACCACGCCGGAGACCGACTGGGCGTCACGAGCGACGAGCGCCGACAGCGACTCCTCCGAGGCGGAGCCCGAGTTGGCCGCGAACGCGGGGAGGGCGAGGGGCGTGGCCAGGGCGGCCGCGACGGCGATCACGCCGACCCGACGGGCCCCGCGCACGACGGAGGCGCGAGAGAAGCGCTTCTTGCCGCCGGGCTCGATGCCGGTCATCTCGGTAGAAGTCGTCACAGGTAGATGCTCCAAAAAGTCTCGTGTCGTTGCTGCACCGCCAGGCGGCACGTCGGTCTACGTTACCAAATCGTTATCGGTTTGTCACCAAGCTCGCAGGTTCAGCCGAACCTGCGCACTTCGGGCGTCCCGAAGGCGGCCACCATGGCCGAATAGTTCGAGTACTTCACGGGCTTGCCGCTCGTCGCGGCGTGGATGATCTGGTTGCCGCCCGCGTAGATCGCGACGTGCCCGCTCCAGACCAGCAGGTCGCCCGCGGCGACCTGCGACGCCGGCACGGGCGTGCCGTAGCCGGCCTGCGCGTTCGATGAGTGCGGGAGGTAGTGGCCGGCCTGGCCGAACACCCACATCGTGAAGCCCGAGCAGTCGAAGCCGGTCGACGGGCTCGAGCCGCCCCAGACGTAGGGGGCGCCGAGCTGCGACTGCGCGATGCCGACGATGCCGCTGTTGGCGGGGATGCTGACCGCGGGAGCCGCCGCGGCCGGGCTGCCGCCCTCGGCGTTCGACGCTGCCTGCTCGCGCGCCTCGGCGAGCTCGGCCTGGCGATCCTCCTCGGCCTGCTGCGCGGCCGCCTGGAGCTCCTCGAGCTCCGCGGCCGTCGTGCCGGTGATGCCCTCGCGCGCGATGGTCTCGACGCGCACGTCGGCGGCGACCGAGACGGTCTGCGAGTTCTCGGCGATGATGCTCGAGAGCTGCTCCTCGCTGAACTGCTCGGCCTGCGGCGAGAACGCGGCGGCCGGCAGCGAGAGCGCGCCGACGAGCGCGGCGGCGATGCAGACGACGCCGACGCTCTTCGCGCCGCTGCGCAGCGAGGCGGATGCGGCACGCGCCGGAGTCGGCGAGACGGCCACAGCCGTCGAGTACTGCTTCATCAGTCGGTGATCCCCCAGGACATTCGTGCAGGTCCCCGCACGGCGATGTGCAGGGCTGACCCGGGGAGACTACCCGACCGTTACCAATCCGTCACAATCGGCGCGCAGGGTAGCGGCGAGCCTCGGAGCCGGCTGGACGGTCCCTGAACGCCGCGGCTCGCGGCGGCGCGGTCAAGCCTCGACGTACACGTGCTGCGCGAGCTCGATCGGCAGGTCGATCGCGGCGCCGCCGACGACGGCGAGGCGGATGCGGTCCCCCGCCTGGGAGACGTCGACGCGCGCGCCCGGCACGACACCCGCCGCCTGCAGCTCGGCCAGCCCCTCGATGTCGAACTGGATCGGCTCCCCCAGCCGCCGCACGACCCGCTCGCCCCGCGCATCCGTCGCCGGCACGACGCCCGCGAGAAAGGAGGCGGCCGGCTCCAGCCCCAGCTCGGCGAGCCCGGGGATGGGCGTGCCGTACGGAGACTCGGTCGGGTTGCCCAGCAGCGCGAGCAGCCGCCGCTCGACCTGCTCGCTCATGACGTGCTCCCAGCGGCAGGCCTCGTCGTGCACGAGGCTCCAGTCGAGCCCGATGACGTCGGCGAGCAGCCGCTCGGCGAGGCGGTGCTTGCGCAGCACGCGGATCGCGAGCGCGCGGCCCTCCTCGGTGAGCTCGAGGTGGCGGTCGGCACCGACGATCACGAGGCCGTCGCGCTCCATCCGGGCGATGGTCTGCGAGACCGTCGGGCCCGAGTGGCCGAGGCGCTCCGAGATGCGGGCGCGCAGAGGGACGATGCCCTCCTCCTCGAGATCGAGGATCGTGCGGAGGTACATCTCAGTCGTGTCGACGAGATCTGTCACCCGCAGCACTCCCTCTTGTCACGCATCCTGATGCCCCCACCTTATTGTCCTGCGCTCATAGGATCGTCCTGTGAGCGACATCGTCATCCCCGCCGACCTCCTGCCCGCCGACGGCCGCTTCGGCTGCGGACCCTCGAAGGTGCGCCCCGAGCAGGTCGCGCGCCTGGCCTCGAGCCTCGACCTGCTGGGCACCAGCCACCGGCAGGCGCCGGTCAAGTCGCTCGTGCGCTCGGTGCGCGAGGGGATCGGCGAGCTCTTCGCCCTGCCCGACGGCTACGAGGTGCTGCTGGGCAACGGCGGCTCGACTGCGTTCTGGGACGCCGCGGCGTTCAGCCTCATCGAGCGCCGCTCGCACCACCTGACCTTCGGCGAGTTCGGCGCGAAGTTCGCCAAGGCTGCCGCGGCGCCCTGGCTCGAGGCACCGTCGATCGCGAAGGCCGAGCCAGGCTCGCGCCCGACGCTCGAGCACGTCGAGGGCGTCGACGTCGTCGCCTACCCGCACAACGAGACCTCCACGGGCGTCTTCCACCCCGTGGTGCGCGCACAGGCGGATGCGCTGACGGTCGTCGACGCCACGAGTGCGGCGGGCGGTCTGGCCGTCGACGTCGCCGAGAGCGACCTCTACTACTTCGCGCCGCAGAAGAACTTCGCCGCCGACGGCGGCCTGTGGCTCGCGCTCGCCTCCCCCGCCGCGATCGAGCGCATCGAGCGCATCGGCGGCTCGGACCGCTACATCCCCGAGTTCCTCTCGCTGCAGCAGGCCGTGACGAACTCGCGCCTCGAGCAGACGCTCAACACGCCGGCGCTCGCGACGCTGCTCATGCTCGACGAGCAGATCCGGTGGATGCTCGGCTCCGGCGGGCTGGACGCCATGACCGCGCGCACGGCCGAGTCGGCCGCGACGCTCTACGCGTGGGCCGAGGGCCGCGCCGAGGCGACGCCGTTCGTGACCGACCCGGAGCATCGCTCGAACGTCGTCGTGACGATCGACTTCGACGAGTCGGTCGATGCGGCCGCGCTCGCGAAGGCGCTGCGCGCCAACGGCGTGGTCGACACCGAGCCGTACCGCAAGCTCGGGCGCAACCAGCTGCGGGTCGCGACGTTCGCGGCGATCGAGCCGAGCGACGTCGTGCAGCTCACGCGCTGCCTCGACTTCCTGCTCGACCGCGCGTAGCCGCCGCCGACCGCCGGCGCCGCGCTCGCGAGCGCCGGATCAGCGAGCGGACGCGTCGCGTCGCTTCCTGACGTCGGCCGCGTCCTCGCCCGCGCTGTCGTCGTCGTCCCACTCGTCGTCGTCATCATCGTCGTCGCCGTCGTGGTCTTCGTCGTCGTCGTGGTCGTCGTCGTCGTCATCGTCGGCGCCGTGGTCGACCGCGGCCTCGACATCGAAGTCGTCGTCGAAGTCGTCCTCGAGGTCAGCCTCGAGATCCGACTCGAGCTCCTCGTCGTCGTCCTCGTCGTCGCCGTCGGCACCCGCGGCCTCCTTGGCGGCGAGGTAGTCGGCGAGCCGTTCGGACCACGGCACCCACGCGGGCGCCAGCAGCGAGGTCTCACCGGGCAGCAGCGCGACCTCGAGCACGGTCGGCCCGCCCTCGAGCCCGCGCGAGAGCAGCACGGTCCACGACCAGTCGGGGTAGCCGCCGAGCGTCGAGGCGTGGCGGATCGCCACGACCTGCGCCTGGCCGGCGGCGCCGCCCTCGAGCAGCGCGTCCTGCACCTCGCCGACCGCGCCCTTCGGCGCGACCTCGTCGAGCGCCGCGAGCGCCAGCTCGAGCTCCTCGAGCGTCGGCGTGGTCGGCTCGGGCGCCGGCTGCTGCGCCCGGATGTCGGCAGGAGCCTCCCCTGCGTCGGCCTGCTCGGCGCCGTCGTCGGCACCGTGCGCCGACGCGTGGTCGAGCGGCGCGTCGTGCGACGGCTCCACCGCCGCCGACTCCGGCAGCTCCGCCTCGCCGG
>DASSWM010000286.1:0-6399 GCA_035704865.1 Agrococcus sp. | reverse complement strand
GTCGGTGAGCGGCGTCTGGCCGTACGGGTCGATGAGGGCGCCGCCCGTGAGCGTGCGGTTGTAGGCGGCCGCGGCCTCGAGCTCTGCGCCGCGGCCGTCGGGCCCGAGCTCGGTCATCACCTCGGCGTAGGCGTCGACGCGCTGCGACTGCTCGAGCTGCGAGAACCAGCCGGCTGCCGCCGGGTAGAGCAGGGTGCTCACGCCGAGCACGAGCATGAGCGCGACGACGGAGGAGCTGGCCCTGCCGCGGCGGCGGGCCGGCGGCGCTGCGGCCGGCGGTGCGGCTGCGACATGCAGGCTCACGATGGCTCCTTCGGGAAGAGGTGAGCCCCGCGGCAGGGACGGGGTGGCCGCTGCCGCGGGGCTCGGAGGGTGGATCAGACCTCGGCTGTCGCCTTGCGGCGGCGGAGGAGCGCGAAGCCGAGCGCGCCGAGGAGGAGGCCGGCGCCGCCGATCATGAAGGCGGCCTGGCCGCTGCCGCCGGTGACCGGCAGCGCGTACGCGGGCACCTGCTGGTTGGCGATCTCGACCTGTGCCGTCGCGCTGCCGGGCAGCACGGTGACCGTCGTCTCGGCGTCGGCCGGCAGCACGTAGCCCGCCGGTGCCTCGACCTCGACGAGCGTGTAGGCCTCGCCGTCGGCGTCGGTGCGCAGGCCGGGGATCGCGACGGTGCCGTCGGCGCCGGTGGTGAACTGCGTCTGCGGCGTGCCGTCGACGAGCACCGCGAGGGCGGTGCCGTTGGCGTCGTGGATCTCGAACACCGCGCCCGCGAGCGCGTCGTCGGCGTCGTCGGCGGCGTGCTTGCGGATGACGACGGAGCCCCACTGGTCGGTCGCGGTGGTCGAGGTGATGGTGCCGCCGACCGCGGCCGCGACCGACGTGCCCGCTGCGGCGCCGTTCACGGTGATGACGGCCGTGTTGTGCAGCGCGCCCGACGCGGTGACGCCGATCACGGCGGTGCTGAGCTGGACGGTCACGGCCGCGCCCGGGTTGGCGCGGAGGGCAGCGACGCCGTCGGCGTCGAACGTGACGACGACCGAGCCGCCGCTGGCCGCCGGCGCGCTGAGCGTGAACCCGGCGCCCTCGGTGAGCACGGTCGAGCCGACCGAGACGGCGACGGAGCCCTCGACGAAGTCGAGCGTCGCGTCGAGGTCGTCCTGGATGGCGTAGCTGTCGAGCGAGGTGCCGGCCGAGGGCACCGGCGCCGTGGAGCGCACCGTCCACGTCACGGCGGAGCCGAGGCCCTCGTGCGCGAAGTCCTCGACCGACTTGGTCGCACCGGCGACGGCGTTCTTCGGGTAGACGTGCACGTCGTAGAGCCACGCGCCGTCAGCCGACTGCGGGATGACCACGATGAACGGGGCGCCCGGGATGACCACGTTGGGCTCGCCGTCGGCCGCGGTCGGCAGGCCGAGCTCGCGCACCACGTAGGCGCCGAGCGGCAGACCCGTGAACGCGGCGACCCCGGTGCCGAACTCGGCGTGCGTGGCGGTGACCTGCGTGCCCGCCGGCACGAGGCCGTACGTCGTGGGGTCAGCGAGGACGGCGTCGACGTCGAGCGAGCCGGCCGTTGCCCAGTCGTCGTTGTCGAGGACGTCGAAGCTGCCGATGCGCTGGATCTCGAACGTCACGCCGTTGATGGCGGCGGGGAGCGTCGCGCTGTCGAGCAGGGCGCCGGTGCCGGCGGTCAGCTGGCTGCCGTCGACCGGCTGCGTGAGCTTGTGGACGACGATCGAGCCGGTGGCGGTCTCGTCGATGTTGGGGGCCGCGGATGCGGGGAGTGCGGTGCCGAGGGCGGTGAGCGTCGCGAGCGCGACCGCGCCGACGCCGGCGGCGAGCCGCACGGTCAGGCTCTTCTTCGTGGTTGCCATGGCGGCAGGTCCTTCCTGGATGGATGCAGAGGGTCTGGATTGCTGGGGTCTGGATTGCTGGGATCTGGATTGCTGGGATCTGGATCGCTGGGGTCTCGATCGCTGGGGCGTGAAGCGCCCGGGTCTGAGGCGGCTCATCGCAGGCGCCCCCGCCGCAGATCGGCGAGCCTCGTGCGGTGCAGCAGCGTGGCGGCGGCCGCGAGACCGAGCAGGAGCAAGGCGGATCCCGCGAGCAGGTAGGTGTCGGCGCCGATGCCACCGGTGAGGGGCAGCGCGAGCGCGGGCGGCGCGGCGTTGACGAAGCGGAAGACGGCGTGCTCGCCCGGTTCGAGCACGATGCTCGACGGGTCGGTCACCGCGATCCAGGCCACGCCAGCCTCGTCGTAGCGCTCGATCGCGAGCCCGAGATAGGCGAACCGGCTGGACTCGCTGAGCGCGTACGCCGTGCCGGGCCGCACCTCGAAGGTGTTCTCCGCGCTCTCAGTCGCGCTGCCGGTCGCTTCGACGGCGGCGAGCCCGAGCGCATCGACATCGTCTGGTGTGGCCGCGAGCAGGAAGTCCTCTGGCTGGAGCGTGTCTCCGAAAGCGGGATCGATCGTCTTGAGCATCACGAGCGTCGCGGTCGCGACGGTCGCCGTGCACTCGACCTGAGCGCCCAGCGGCACCTGCACGGCGCCGTCGACGATCCCGACCGGCTCGCTTCCGGAGACGCAGCTCCATGCGCCCTGCGCATAGCTGGCGGATCCCCCTGAGAGGCTCAGCGCATAGTCCGCGTCGGGCGTCACGGCACCACTCGCGGCGCCGGATCCGCTGGGCCCGGCGAGCGCGTCGTCGGGGCCGCTGGCCGAGATCGTCCAGTCGGTGGCCGGCGCGCCGCCGTCCACGAGCGTCTGGAGCGAGAGCGTGGTCGGCTGCTCACGGTTCACGAAGGTGCACGCGACCGCCGAGCCAGGGGCGACGTCGCCGACCGTGCCGCTCTCGCTCGTGAGCGCATGCGTCGTCGAGGCGCCCGAGAGCGACGTCACGACGCACTCGCCGCGCTCGAACGCGTAGCCGCTGCGCTGCACCTCCGAGACGGTGATGGCGGCGCGCGACGTCGTCGCGCCGTAGTGCACGTCCCACTGCACCGAGCCGGACGCATCCGCAGCGCGCGAACCGTCGTCGGTCGGCTGGGGTCCGACGGCGGCGAGCGCGACGCCCTGGCCGGAGACGGCGGCGCGGAGCTGCCAGCCGGCGCCGGGGGTCTCGAGCGTGCCGTCGGCGCCTTGGACGAGCTTGGTCACCGTCACGCTCGTGACGAGCGGCGAGTTGACGAACATGCACTCGAGGGAGCCCTGCGGGACCGTCACGGTCGTCGACGTGCCCGTGCCGGTGACGCCGTTCGAGCAGTGCCACGCGCTCGCGTAGTTCGCGGCCGTGCCGACAGCCATCACCTCGGCGATCTCGACGCGCGCCCCGGCGAGCACCGCGATCGGGCCGACCTGCTCGGTCTGCACGCCGGTGGCGCTGCCCTGGGTGTTCGCCGAGCGGAGGGTGCTGCCGGCCGGCGTCGCTCGCAGCTGGAACTGGTCGCCTGCCGCGACGCGCGCCACGACGTCCTTGCGCAGCGTGATGGTGACCGGCGAGCTGCAGCCAGCGAGGTCGGTGATCGCGAAGTCGAGGGGGCTGTTGCCGTCGCCCGGCACGCTGCTCCACGTCTGCGGGTTGACTCGGCGCACGTGCGTGCCGTTGCTGATGAGCACGTAGCCCGAGTCGGCGAAGGCCAGACCCGTGCCGGCCGGCTGCCCGTTGGCCGCAGCCTCTCTCGTCGTGCTGACGAGCACGCCCCCGGAGGCCTGATCGAGCTCGTCCGCGGCGACGGTGAAGCGGTCGGTCGTCGAGTTGCCCCGGATGACGTAGAGGTTGCCCATGGCGTCGAACGCCATGTCGCCGTTCACGGGACCGCTGCTGGTGCCGGCGTCGAACCGGCCGACCGTCGACACGGCGCCGGAGTCGCTCACGCGGTACAGCCGGAATTCGAGCCGCGCGCCGACTGCGGTGAAGCCGCCGACGTAGTAGCGGCCGTCCGTCATGTCGACCGCGCCCGCCACGAGCGGCCGGTCGTGCCCGCCGATCGGGGCGCTGACGACCTCCCATGCATCGCCGCCAGAGGGCAGGCGCAGGAGGCTCGCCATGCCGTTGGCGGCGCTCTGGAACGCGTACAGCGCGCTGCCGCCGGGGGTGAGGCCGAGCCCGTCCACGTTGGACAGGCCCTCGCCGGCGGGGAGGATCTCCGTCGACGAGAACTTGCCGTTCGAGGCCTGCGTGATCTGGTGCACGGCCCCGGTGGCGGAGACGCCGTACAGATCGCCCGGCCGGCAGGTGAGCGGCTGCGAGGCGAGGACAGCATCCGGATCTTCGAGCGCTTCGTCATCCGGGGCGAGCTCGTCGGGACCGGGTGCGGACTCGTCGGGCTCCGGTGACTCGGGCCCGGTCGGGATGGGCGCGATCGGCGAGTCAGGGCCTGCGGGCCCCACAGGGCCCTCCGGGTCGATGGGCGCCGGGTCGACGGGCTGCGGCTGCACGGGAGCGGGCTCAGCTGGCGCAGGCTCGACCGGGGCAGGCTCGACCGGCGCGGGCTCGACCGGCGCGGGTTCGACGGGTGCGGGCTCGACCGGCGCAGGCTCGCCGGGCGCGGGCTCGATCGGGGCCGGCTCCTCCGGCGCGGGCTCGCCGGGCGCGGGCTCCCCCTGGACGGGACCGCCGGGCTGCGCCTCGCCCTCTGCGGGCGAGCCGGGCGCCGGGGCGGCCGTGGCGGGCGCCGCGTGGGCGGCCGACGGCGTCACGATCGTGAGCACCATCGTGAGCACCACGGCGAGCACGAGCGCTGCGAGCAGCGATCGGAACGAGCGTCGTGGGGTGAGCGCGCGCATGAGCATGGACTCCGCCTCTGGGGAAGGTGGCAGCGCGGGCACCGCACGAGCCGCTCTCAGATGAGTGCCTCGCAGCGATCCCCGCTGGTTCGCCCTGAACGTATTGAGCGCGACTCAGCGAATGAGGCCTGCAGCGCGCAAGGCAGGCTCAGCCATGCTGAGGGTTTCTCAATCCCCACGAATCCGTAACGCAGTTAGCGTTGAGTTCTGCTCGACATCCTTGCGGTTCCTTCAGCATGTCCCGCGCAACGGCCCGTTCACGCGGCGGCAACACGGCCCGCGTAGCCTGGGCCCATGCCCAATCGCACGCGCGCAGACATCGAATGCTGGCTCACCGACATGGACGGCGTGCTCGTCCACGAGGAGCGCCCGCTGCCCGGCGCCAAGGAGCTGCTGCAGCAGTGGCAGGATGCTGGCACCGAGTTCCTCGTGCTCACGAACAACTCGATCTTCACGCCCCGCGACCTCTCAGCGCGACTGCGCGCATCCGGCCTCGTCGTGCCCGAGGAGCGCATCTGGACGAGCGCGCTCGCGACCGCCGACTTCCTGCTCGACCAGATGCCGGGTGGCTCGGCCTACGTGATCGGCGAGGCCGGCATCATCACCGCGCTGCACGAGATCGGCTTCACGATGACCGACACGGACCCCGACTTCGTGGTGATCGGTGAGACCCGCTCGTACTCGTTCGAGGCGATCACGAAGGCGATCCGGCTCATCGCGGCGGGCGCGCGCTTCATCTCGACCAACCCCGACGCGACCGGCCCGAGCGCCGACGGCATCCTGCCCGCGACGGGCGCGATCAACGCGCTCATCACGAAGGCGACGGGCCGCACGCCCTACATCGTCGGCAAGCCGAACCCCATGATGTTCCGCTCGGCGCTCAACAAGATCGGCGCTCACAGCGAGGTCACGGGCATGATCGGCGACCGCATGGACACCGACATCATCGCCGGCATGGAGGCGGGCCTGCACACGGTGCTCGTCATGACCGGCATCTCCGACCCGGCGGTCGTCGAGACCTATCCCTTCCGCCCGGACGAGATGCTCGAGAGCGTCGCGGATCTCGTCGACGCCGCGCCGATCGCCTCCGAGCTCGACGAGCCGCACGTCGACGTCTGATCGGGCTTCCGGCCGGGTAATCGGGCCTCGCACTCGGTACACCGGCAGATGCGGGCGGATGCGGCGGGCCGCCGGGCGCTCAGGCCTCCGAGAGCAGACGGATGACGTGGGCGCCGAAGACGCTGCCCGCGATGCCGGCGACGACCGCCGTGAGCGGCAGCACCACGCGATCGACGGGGCGGTGCGCGACCTCACGGGCGTCGAGCCCGTCGAGGCGGATCCACCCGTAGCGCGCAGCCTTGCCGCGGCGCGCGGCCGCCACGGCGAGCGCGGCCGACAGCAGCCCGGCGGCGAGCGCGAGCACGAGCCAGATGAACGCCGGCGCCGCACCTTCGGCGGCGGTGAAGGGCGCGAAGGCGAGCGCGGCGAGCGCGATCGGCAGCACCCACCACGGCGCAGGCGGCCCGAAGCCCCGCGCGACCAGCAGCCACAGCGCGGTGCCGACCGCGAGCGCCACGACGCCCATGAGCAGGCCGCCCCAGCCGCTCACCTGGCAG
>DASSWM010000285.1:0-4428 GCA_035704865.1 Agrococcus sp. | reverse complement strand
GGCGGTGACGCCCGAGCCGCAGCTGGCGATGATGGGCTGCTCCCCCGCTGCCTACTGCAGCCGCGCGGCGATCGCATCGGGTGGCAGCATCCGGCCGCCCGGCGCGAGCTCGGCGTAGTGCAGCGAGCGGGCGCCCGGCATGTGCCCGGCGCGCACGCCCTCGCGCGGATCGGGCTCCTCGCCCGTGAAGCGGCCCGCCGAGCGCGCGTCGAGCACGGCGGCATCGCCCGAGGCGAGCGCCGCGGCCGTGACGTCCGCGTCGACGAACGCCGACGCATCCCACACCACCGCCACGTCGCCCTCGCGGCCCGTCGAGGCGGCGACCGGGTCGAGCGGATGCCCTGCCTCGACCCAGGCGGGCAGGCCGCCGTCGAGCACGGCCGCGTCGATGCCCGCCGCTCGCAGCATCCACCAGGCGCGGGCGCTCGAGAACATGCCGGCCGCGTCGTAGGCGACCACGCGATCGCCCGCACGGATGCCGAGGTCGCGCAGCGCGCGCTCGAAGTCTGCCGGCGCGAGCATGTCGTGCACGCCCACGGGGCCCAGCCCATCCGCTTCGTCGTGCCGCGAGAGCGGCCCGTCGATGTCGAAGCGCACGGCGCCGGGGATGCCGGCGGCCGGCAGCGGGTCGTCGGTGCCGAGCGGCGCCATGCTCGCGTCGACGACCACGAGGTCGTCGTCGTGCAGGTGGTCGGCGAGCCAGTCGACGGTCACGAGGTCACGCATGCGACCCATCGTCGCAGAGCGGCGGGACTAGCGCTGCTCGTCGGGGAACGACGTGATGACGTGGCCGGATCCCAGCCCGACGCCGACCGTCACCATCCACGAGCGCTCGGCCTCGCCGCCTTCGACGTATTCGACCAGCACGTCGTAGTTCACGATGTCGTCGCGGTACTCCTCGACGCGCGTCGGCTGCTCGAGCGCGCGGTCGATCGCGAACCAGGCGACGTCCTCCCACTCGGCGCCCACGAGGTCGGCGAGCTCGCCGAAGTCGCCCGTGTGGCCGTCGGCGATGTGCCGCCAGCCGGCGCCGGATGCGTTGCCGCACGTCATGGTGGCGTCCCCTGCGGTCACGTCGAGGGCCGGCCAGGCGGCGCGGTCGAACACCTCGAGCGTCTCGCGCCCGGCGACGCCCTCGCAGTCGGCGTCGGGATCGACGTCGTCGGCGATCGGGTCGAAGACGAGTCCCTCGGCCCGCAGGTGCGGACCGTCGGGCGCGGATGGCCCGCCCTGCCCGGGCGCTCCATCCTGCTCGGACTGCCCGGCCTGCTCAGACTCCCCTGCCGGCTCAGACGGCCCGGCCTGCTCGCCCTGCGTCGGCTGGCCGGCGGCCGAGCCGTCGGGCCGCGGCGCCGAGCCGCTCGTCGAGGTGCAGCCGGCGAGCGCCATGGCGGCTGCGGCCACGAGCGCCAGCGCCGCGCCGGCGATCGGCCGCGGCGCCCGCATCACGGCTCGAAGCCGTCGCGCTTGTCGAGGTCGGCCGAGCCGCGGCCCTTGGGCTTGATCGACAGCATGAGAGTCGCCGTCAGCAGCAGCGTCGCGATGAAGCCGATGCCGCCGAAGACGAGCGTGAGCGCGATGTCGCGCACCGCCAGCTGGATGACGAGGCCGATGAAGATGCCCACGCCCGCCGCGAAGGCGAGGTACTCGAAGGGCTTCAGCTTCTGCCTGCGCGTGGGCTCGCCGGGGGCCGCCTGGCCATCGGCACGCTGCCGGTCGTCGGGCTGCTCGTCGCTCATGCCTCGCTCCGCTCTCTCGTGGTGGTGCGCGCCGGGCGCGCGGAGAGGGCCGCGAGCGCGTGGTAGACGCCGACGATGATCGCGTAGGCGCCGAGGAGTCCCGTGAGCGTGACCGGGTCGCGCACGATGGCGAACACGAGCCCGAGCACGATCGTGAGGATGCCGACGGCACGCCAGTCGCGCACGAGCCGCAGGGTGCGCGGCTCGGCGACCGACCGCATCCGCCACCATGCCAGCAGCTCGATGGCGCCGGCGGGGATCGCCCAGAGCGCGACGGCCAGGCCGAGCAGCGTCTCGGTCGGCGCGGCGATCGCGAGCGCGACGGCGATGAGCGCGACGATGCCCGACCAGCTCGCGACGAGCGTCGGCCAGCTGCCGGCGGCCTCGGGCACGAGCCGGCGGCCGGTCCAGAGCGCGGCAGCGCCGCCTGCGAGCAGCACCGCGAGCGCGATGAGCCCGACGAGCGGCGAGTGCAGCTGGATGAACGGCAGCGGCAGCCCGACGACCAGCGCGGGGACGGCTCGCATCGCAGGGAGGTGCCAGTGCTGCAGCCCCTGCGAGGCGCTCGACATGGCGGTCACGGATCTCCTCACAGCTCTCCCCCGATCCTACCGGCGATCGCGCGGCACCACGGGGCGCAGCCGGCCCCAGGGATCGCTAGCCTGGCCGCATGACGCTCGAGAGCCACCGGCCGTTCATCGAAGACCTCTACCGCGAGCTGCACGCGAGCCCCGAGCTCTCGAACCGCGAGCATCGCACCGCCGCGCGCATGGCCGAGCTGCTGCGCGAGCTCGGCTTCGAGACGCACGAGCGCGTGGGCGCCTCGACGGGCGTCGTGGGCCTGCTGCGCCGCGGCGACGGCCCGACGGTGCTGCTGCGCGCCGACATGGACGGCCTGCCGGTGACCGAGGTCGAGCAGGTGCCCTTCCGCTCCACGGTCGTCGACGAGTTCGAGGGCCAGCAGGTCGGCGTCATGCACGCGTGCGGCCACGACACCCACATGGCCGCCCTGCAGGGCGCGCTGCGCGTCCTCGTCGACCAGCAGGACTGGTCGGGCACGATCGTCACCGTCTTCCAGCCCGCCGAGGAGACCATGGACGGCGCGCTCGGCATGCAGGACGCGCTGCGCGAGCTGCTGCCCGGCGGCATCGACGTCGCGCTCGGCCAGCACGTCATGCCGCTCGCGGCGGGCGAGGTGCGCTCGACGCACGGGCCCGTCATGGCGGCGAGCGACCACTTCATCGTCACGGTGCGGGGCCGCGGCGGCCACGGCTCGCAGCCAGAGAAGACGATCGACCCGATCGTGCTCGCCGCGACCATGGTGGTGCGGCTGCAGACGATCGTCTCGCGCGAGGTCGCGCCCTCCGATCGCGCCGTGCTCACGGTCGGCACGTTCCACGCCGGCACGAAGCAGAACATCATCCCCGACAGCGCTCGCTTCGAGATCAACATCCGCACCTTCGAGGAGCCCGTGCGCCAGCGCATGATCGCGGCGATCGAGCGCATCGTGCAGGGCGAGTGCGCGACGGCGGGCGCACCGCCCGCGACGATCGAGCGGGGCGACATCGCGCCGCTGACGATCAACGACGCGGATGCGGCTGCGACGGTGGGCGCGGCGTTCGACTCGGTCTTCGGCGAGCGCCACGCGGCCCCGCAGCCGCTGCTGGGCTCGGAGGACTTCAGCTACCTGCCCGAGGTGTGGGGCGCGCCCTACGTCTACTGGTTCTATGGCGGCTTCGACCGCGAGCTCGTGGCCGCCGCGATCGAGCGCGGCACGTTCGAGGCCGACGTGCCCTCCAACCACTCGCCCGACTACATCCCCGTGCTGCAGCCGACGCTCGACACGGCGACGACCGCGATGGTGACGGCGGCGCGCGCGTTCCTCGCCTGAGCGCTGGAGCTGAAAGCGGAGACCCTTTCGGGTCTCCGCCGCGACGCCAGCTCCCCGGCCCGTCCCGGGCCGGGGTCTCCGCGAGCTCATCTCCTTCGAATCTGGAATACCTCGCTTTCGCACGCGTTGTCTGACTTCGGCGCCGCGTCGATGCGCGCCGACTCACACATCCAGACCATGAGGAGAGCCATGTCCGCGCGCCCCCAGATCGGCATCATCGTCGGCAGCACCCGTCCCGTCCGAGTCGGCCGTCCCGTCGCCGACGAGCTCGTCGCCATGATCGAGCAGGCAGGCGGCGACGCCGTCATGCTCGACCTCGCCGAGATCCGGCTCCCGCTGCTCGACGAGGCCCTGCCGCCCGCCTCGGGCGTGCGCACCGAGCCGCACACGATCGCCTGGGGCGAGCAGATCGCGGCCCTCGACGGCGTCGTGTTCGTCACCCCCGACTACAACAGCGGCTACCCGGCGGCGCTGAAGAACGCCATCGACTACCTGAAGGCCGAGTGGGCCGACATGCCCGCGACGATCGTCTCGTACGGCTGGGCGGGCGGCCGCTCGGCCGCCGCGCAGCTGAGCGCGGTGCTGCGCCACATCGGCCTGTCGCTGCAGGGCGAGGGCGTGCAGATGCCGTTCCAGCCCACCGACTTCGACGAGTCGATGCGCATGGTCGACGCCGCCGCGTTCGTCGCACGCTCGGCCGAGGAGCTGCGCGAGAGCGTGCAGCTCGTCGTGGGCGCCGCCGCCGAGGAGCTCGTCGCGGCCTGAGCGACCACGCACCAGACGGGCGGATGCGCTGCC
>DASSWM010000284.1:0-3226 GCA_035704865.1 Agrococcus sp. | reverse complement strand
TCGGTGCTCGCCCGCAAGGACGAGTTCGACATCCTCACGGGCAACGACGCCGACGCCGACCGGCACGGCATCGTCACGCCCGACGGCGGCCTCATGAACCCCAACCACTTCCTCGCGGTCGCGATCGAGTACCTCTTCGCGCACCGGCCCGACTGGCGCGCCGACGCGGCGATCGGCAAGACCCTCGTCTCCTCGTCGATGATCGACCGGGTGGCGGATGCGTTGGGCCGGCGGCTGTGGGAGGTGCCGGTGGGCTTCAAGTGGTTCGTGCCCGGCCTCATCGACGGCTCGGTCGGGTTCGGCGGCGAGGAGAGCGCCGGCGCCTCGTTCCTGCAGGCCGACGGCACCGTCTGGACGACCGACAAGGACGGCATCCTGCTGTGCCTGCTGGCGTCGGAGATCCGCGCTGTGACGGGGAAGTCGCCGTCGCAGCTCTACGCGGAGCTCACCGAGCGCTTCGGCGCGCCCGTCTACGAGCGGGTGGATGCGCCGGCGACGCGGGAGCAGAAGGCGCGGCTCGGGAAGCTCACGGGCGACGCGGTCACGGCGACGGAGCTCGCCGGCGACCCCATCGTCGCGAAGCTGACGGAGGCGCCCGGCAACGGCGCGGCGATCGGCGGCCTGAAGGTCGTCACGGATCGCGCCTGGTTCGCGGCACGCCCGTCGGGCACCGAGGACGTCTACAAGATCTACGCCGAGTCGTTCGTCGGCGCCGACCACCTGCGGCAGGTGCAGGCAGAGGCGAAGGAGATCGTCGACGCGGCCCTGGCAGGCTGACGTCAGCGCCGGGCCGTAGCCTCGCGGCATGAGCGAGCCCCTCGACATCCGCGCATCGGATGAGCAGCTCGAGCGACTGCGCCGCCGGCTCGCCGAGAGCACGCTGCCCGAGCCGACGCCCGGCGCGCGCGGCATACCGATGGCCACGCTGCAGCGCCTGCTCGAGCGCTGGCGCGACGGCTTCGACTGGCGCGACGTCGAGGCGCGGCTGAACGCGTACCACCACCGCATCGCGACCATCGAGGGCACCCGCCTCCACTACGTGCACGTGCGCGCCGGCAAGCCCGACAGGCTGCCGATCGTGCTGAGCCACGGCTGGCCGTACTCCTTCGCCGAGATGCTGCCGCTCGCCGAGGCGCTGCGCGGCGAGCTCGACATCGTCATCCCGTCGCTGCCCGGCTTCGGCTGGTCGGAGCCGCTGCCGGAGCCGTTCACCGAGCAGGCCGTCGCCCGTCGCTGGCGCGCGCTCATGGTCGACGAGCTCGGCTACGAGCGCTTCCTCACCTACGGCGAGGACGTCGGCGCAGGCGTGAGCGACTGGCTCGCAGGCGGGCATGCGGATGCGGTGGCGGGTCTGATCGCGACGCACTCGTCGTTCGGCGCGCGGGATCGCGGCGAGCAGCTCGACGAGGCAGAGGCGGCGTTCTTCGAGCGCTTCGACGCCGAGGGGCCGCTCGCTGGCGGCTACGCGCACCAGCAGGGCAGTCGCCCCGACACGACCGCGGTCGCCCTGCTCGATTCCCCGGTCGGGCTGCTCGCGTGGGTGGGCGAGAAGCTGCTCGAGTGGGCGGGCGAGGAGGGGCTGCCCGACGACACCGTGCTCACGACCGTGATGCTGTACTGGCTGACCCGCTCGATCGGCACCTCGTTCCGGCCCTACAGCGACGGCGGTGGGGCACCGCATCCGCTCGTCCGCTCGCCTGTCGCGGTGCGCGTGCAGCGCCGCGAGCGCGACTACCCGCGCTCGCTCGCAGAGCGCAGCTACCGCGACCTCCGCTCGTTCTCGGTGCTCGAGCGCGGCGGCCACTTCCCCGCGCTCGAGACGCCCGGCGAGGTCGCGGCGGCGGTGCTGGAGCTCGAGGCGCAGGTGTCAGCGGGCTAGCCGATGCCCGCCCGGTGCGCCACGATCACCGCCTGCACGCGATCGCGCACGCCGAGCTTGTCGAGCACGCGCGCGACGTGCGTCTTCACGGTCGTCTCGGCCAGGTAGAGCTCCGCGCCGATCTCGGCGTTCGAGAGCCCGCGGGTCATCGCCGCGAGCACGTCGCGCTCCCTCGGCGTCAGGAGCTCGAGCGCCGAGCGGTCGGCCGGCGCGGCGGCGCCGACGTAGTGCCCCACGAGCCGCGCCATGATGCTCGGCCCGAAGGTCGCATCGCCCGCCGCGCACGCCTTGACGGCTGCGATGAGTTGGCGCGGCGGTGTCGTCTTGATGAGGAAGCCCGAGGCGCCCGCGCGCAGCGCGCCGGCGACGTACTCGTCGAGGTCGAACATCGTCAGCACCATGACGCGCGTCGCGGGCGCCGCCGCGAGCACCTCGCGCGTGGCCGCGATGCCGTCGCCGCCGGGCATCTCGACATCCATGAGCACGATGTCGGGCCGCAGCCGGCCGGCCGCCAGCACCGCGGCGGGGCCGTCGTCGCACTCCCCCACCACCTCGATCTCGTCGTCGGTCGAGAGGATCGACGCGAGTCCGCTGCGCAGCAGCTCGTGGTCGTCGGCCAGCAGCACCCGGATCACAGCGCCTCCATCGTCTCGGGCACGGGGATGCGCGCGAGCACCGCGAAGCCGCCGCGCTCGAGGGGACCCGCCGTGAGGGTGCCGCCCATCGCCGCCACCCGCTCCTGCAGGCCGACGAGCCCGTGGCCGGAGCTCGGCGCTCGCGGCGGGCCCGATCCGTCGTCGCGCACCTCGAGCTCGAGCGATCGTTCCGCCCCGTGCCCCGCCGGCGCGCCGAGCGTGAGCTCGACGCGGGCGCCCGGCGCGTGGCGTGCCGCGTTGGCGAGGCTCTCCTGCGCGACGCGGTACACCGTCATCGCGACCTCCGGCGGCAGCGTCTCGAGGCCCGCCGGCAGCCGCACCCGCAGGTCGAGGCCGGCCCGACGCATCCGCTCGACGAGCGCCCGCAGGTCGTCCGCGCCGCGCGCGGTGGAGCCAGACGCCGCCGCGCCGCCGCCGATGGCCGGCAGGCTCGCGAGCAGGTCGTCGAGATCGCGCAGCGCCTCCTCTGCGGCGGCAGCGATGACGGCGACCGCCGCGAGCGCGGTCGAGCGGTCGGTGCGCCACCGCAGCTCCGCGGCGCCGGCCTGCAGCACGATCACGCCGATCGTGCCGGAGATCGCGTCGTGCAGCTCGCGCGCCATCGCGGCGCGATCGCGCTCGACCACCGCAGCGGCAGCGGCCGCGAGCTGCGCCTCGTGCAGCTCGGCCCGCGTGAGCGCTGCCCGCCGGC
>DASSWM010000283.1:0-2014 GCA_035704865.1 Agrococcus sp. | reverse complement strand
CATCCACTGGTCCCTCGCCGCGGCGACCTCCTCGTGATCGGTGCCGACGAAGTTCCAGAACATCACGATCTCCTCCTCGAACGGCTCGCCGCCCAGCAGGATCACGATCGCGTCGCGCTCGGCCGAGACGATGAGCGCCTCGCGGCCGGGGGCGGCGTAGGCGAGCGAGCCGCGGCCGATCGGCACGTCGTCGACCGAGACGCCTTCGGTGAGGGCGAGCACGCCGTGCTCGAAGCCCGGCGCCAGCTCGAGCCGCACCTCGGTGCCCGTCAGCAGCCGCACCTCGACGCCCAGCAGCGGCGAGTACGCGCCGACATCGCTCGCCGCGCCCGCGTACTCGCCGACGAAGACGCTGCCGGTGACGCCGTCGCCCAGCTGCACGCGCGGCACCGAGTCGAGCCCGTCGAACCACGGGTCGCGGCCGCGTTCGGCGCTCGGCAGCACCGTCCACAGCTGCACGCCGTGCAGCACGTCGGTGTCGGCGGTCGAGTACTCGCTGTGGGCGATGCCGCGGCCGGCGGTCATGATGTTGAGCCCGCCGGGCCGCACCGTGTGCGAGAAGCCGGCCGAGTCGCGGTGCTCGATCGCGCCGTCGACGAGCCAGCTCCAGGTCTGCAGGCCGATGTGCGGATGCGGTGGCACATCCATGCCCGGCTGCCCGGCGAGCGACGCGGGTCCGAAGGCGTCCGCGAAGCACCAGGCGCCGATGAAGTGGCGGTGCTTGTTGGGCAGCACGCGCTGCACCGGCATCGCGCGCGGGCCGCCGAGCGGCACGTCGCGCGGCAGCAGCAGCTCGACGCCCGCGGCGGCGGCCTCGGCGATGCAGGCCTGCTCGCTGTTCTCGACGATCGTCGCCTCGTCGTTGCTCATGGCCCCGACGCTATCCGGGGCAGCCCGGCTGGGCCAGTCTCGGCGCCGCGCCGTACCATCGAGGGGTGAGTGAGCAGCCTGCCGGTTGGTATCCGGATCCCTTCGCAGCCGTGCCCGGCGCGACCCGCTACTGGGACGGCGAGCGCTGGACCACGCAGGCGCAGGCGCCCGCCCCCGAGCCGCAGCCGGCGCCCGACGCGCACCGCGGCGCGGGCGAGCACGGCGGCGCCGACGCGCAGCGCGGCTACGGCGCGACCGGCTGGGGAGCCCCCGCGGCCCGCGACGGCGAGCAGTCCGGCCACCCCGAGGGCATGCCCTGGGCGGGCTCCGATCGCACCGGCGAGCCCGCGAGCTGGGGCGCCCGCGTCGGCGCCTACCTGCTCGACGCCATCCCGCTCGTCATCGTCACGATGGTGCTGCTGTCGATGCTGGGCGTCTACGACGCGATGAACACGGCGATCGAGGCCGGCGACGCCGCCATGATCGACGAGGCCACCGCGATGATGTCGCCGCTGAGCCCCACCGGCATGACGGTCACGATCGCGAACCTGGTCTTCGTCGCGCTCTACAACATCGGCTTCCACGTCTCGCGCGGGCAGACGCCCGGCAAGATGCTCGTGGGCATCCGCGTGCGGCTGGCCGACGAGGACCGGAACCCGGATCTGCGCGCGGCGGGCATCCGCTGGCTCGTGCAGTTCGGCCCGAGCCTGCTCAACGGCATCCCCGGCGTCGGCTTCCTCGCGGGCGTCTTCTCGATCGTCGATCACGCGTGGCCGCTATGGGATGCGCAGAAGCAGGCCATCCACGACAAGGCCGCTCGCACGGTCGTGGTGCGCGCCCGCTGAGGACGGGGGCGGATGCGCGGGGTCGCGCCGCACACGGACGGTCCCGAGATGCGCGAAGCCTGATGCGCTCAGTCGCGCCGCCCGAGCCGGCCGGTGACCGCGCGGCTCAGCCGCCGAAGAGCGCGTCGCCGAACACGATCACGACGATGCCCGCGAGCGCGAGCAGCACGCACACCGCCATGAGCGCATAGCTCAGCGCGTTGGAGCCCGGGCGCCGGCTCTCCTTCGACCGCACGGCGAGGGCGTAGATGAGCGGGATGCCGGCCCCCAGCAGCAGGCCGACCCCGAGCACCGAGGCG
>DASSWM010000282.1:0-10221 GCA_035704865.1 Agrococcus sp. | reverse complement strand
GGCTCGCGCTGCGGTGCACGCTCGCGGCGCGCACGCGCGGCAGGATCGCGGCGGCGTCGCCGACGGCGCGCAGCCGCTCGGCGGCCTCGCCCGTGACGTCGCGCAGCATGTGGAAGACGGTGCGGCGCGCGTGCGCCTGCTCGGCGGGGCCGAGCGCGCGCACCTGCGCGAGCAGCGCATCCATCTCATCGTCCTCGGCGACCGTCGCGGTCAGCACGAGCGGGCGGATGCCGCGGTCGAGCTCTGCGCGGCGGCGCTCGCGCCGGTGCCGCAGGGCGCGCTGCACGACGACGGTCGCGAGCATCCCGAGCATGACGCCGGCGGTCATGAGCAGGATCGCCTGCATCAGGCCGTCGGTGAGCCAGGTCATCCGAGCGCTGCGGTGATGCGCGCGAGCAGGGCTCGCGGGCTGAACGGCTTCGTGACGTAGTCGTCGGCGCCCGCGGCGAAGCCCGCCTCGATGTCCTTCTCCTGCCCGCGCGCGGTGAGCAGGATGACGGGGGTGCGGTCGCCGGCGTCGCGGAGCGCCCTGAGCACGTCGACGCCCGACATGCCGGGCATCATGACGTCGAGGACGATGACCGCCCAGCCGCCCTCCTGGGCGGCCTCGAGGGCCTGCGCGCCGTCGGCGCGGGTGACGACCGCGTGGCCCGCAGACTCGAGCTTGATCGCGACGAGGTCGCGGATGTCGCGGTCGTCGTCGACCACCAGGATGCGCGCGCTCACGCGGATGCTCCGGCGCGCCGCGTCGGCGCCGGCGGACTGCTTGGGCGCATGCGTGCTCCAACGTGACGAGTCTGCAACGACGGTGGCTCCACGGTACACGGCGCCCGCTGGCGCGAGCCGTGCGCGGCGCCATGCGGCGGGAGGTGGCGGAGGATAGGGGATTCGAACCCCTGAGGGCTTGCACCCAACACGCTTTCCAAGCGTGCGCCATAGGCCACTAGGCGAATCCTCCATGCCGGCCCCGAGAGGCCAACCCTGCGATTCTAGCCCAGAGCAGAGGGGGCGAGCGCCGAAGCGCCCGCCCCCTCTGGGGTCACTGCCCGATCACGGGCAGATCGCGTACTCCGCGACCGCGGCCGAGAGCGTCGCCTCGCTGCCGAGCAGGAAGACCGGCGGCTGGTCCAGCCGCAGGCTCTCCGTCACGACGGACGAGTCGATGCACGTCGGGTGCGCGAGGTACAGCGGCGAGCCCTCGGCAGCCGCGAGCGCAGATGCGCTCAGGGCGTCCGGGAACTTCTTGCCGCTCGCGAGGTACATCGCCGGCACCGGTGCCTCGAACAGCGCGTTGTTCACGAGCACTGCCGTCTGGTACCGGTCGGAACCGGCGAACCGGTGCACGGTGAACGGTGCGTTGGCGAGGTCGATCTCGATGCCGTTCGACATCGAGTTCGTGTCACCCATGAGGTACACCTCGTCGGTGCCGAGTCGCTCGAGCTCGGCGAGCGTCGCGGCGTCCGCGTCGTTCATGAGCCCGTCGACCAGCAGGATCGGCGCGTCGATCGAGCCGGCTGCGGCTCCCGCGGACAGTGCGTCCGGGAAGTTGCGACCGGTCGCGATGAACGCGTTCGCCGAGCCCTCGGGGAAGGCGTGCTGCGCGATGAGGCGGCTGGTCTCGTACCGGTCGTCACCGCCGAGGCGGATGACCTCTCCGGCGAGCGCATCCAGCTCGTCTGCGACCGCCGCCGAGACCGAGGGCTCGCCGCCCACGATCACGATGGTGTCCGGCGTCAGGCGCTCGATCTCCTCGAGCACCGACTCGGGCACCGCGTTCGGCCGCGTGAGCAGCAGCGGAGCGTCGTCGCGAGCCGCAGCGGGAGCCGCGGCCAGGCCGTCCGGGAACTTCTGGCCGCTGGCGACGTACACGACGTCAGCGCCATCCGGGAAGCCCTGCTGCGAGATCTCGACGCCCGTCTCGTAGCGGTCGTCGCCCGCGAGACGGCTCGGCACGGGCATCGTCAGATCGCCCGTCGTCACGTGGACGAACGTGCGAGCCTCCGAGTCGCCGTAGCCGATGACACCGAGGTACTCGGAGTCGACGTCGAGCCCGTTCCACTTCGCGGAGAAGGTGAACGACTCGCCGATCGTGCCGGTGACCGATGCGGGCTCAGCGCGGAAGCTGCCCTCCTGCTGGCCGTTCGCGACGCCGGCGTAGTCCAGCTCGAACGAGCCGTCCTCTGCCTCGCCGTGCGAGAAGACCACGACGATCGCGCGGTAGCTGCCCGCGGCCGGCGACTCCAGGAGCACCGACTCGTCCGCAGCCGCCGTACCGCCGACCCACTGCTCGACGGGCGTGCCGCCCTCGAGCCGCTGGATGTACAGGTCGAGGTCGCCCGAGTTGTCAGCCCCGTCGAGCGCGAAGTAGCGAGCGAGCTCGCCCTCCGGGATCTCGAACGGGAACACGAACTGGGCGCCCGGCGCGCCGGCGTCGGCGCCCAGCAGCTCGAACGGCGCGAGGCCGTTCGCGTGCAGGGCGATCTCGCCGTTGATGCCCGAGACACCGCTGATCGGCGTCTCGCCGACCGTGCCGGTGCCCTCGACCCACGTGGGGACCGCGACCATGACCGGACGCACCGCCATGGGCGAGCGGACCGTGTGGTCGGCGCTCGTCCAGGTGAGCGATCCCGTCGACCACTCCGCCAGCGGAGCGTCGGTCGTCGTGAACGTCACCTCGTAGGTGTGCGTCTCACCAGCGGCCGCGAACTCCAGGGTCGAGGGGGAGACCTCGACCTCGACGCCCGGCATGCCGGTGACCGAGACGGCGTAGCTGCCCGGCTCCATCGCGGTCACGGTGCGCGTGACCGTCTGGGTGCCGGCGAGCGAGCCGACTGCGATCGACGCGATGTTCACGTCGCTCGGGTCGATCGCGCTGCCCACCCAGGTCTCGGGCAGCACATAGCCCAGACCGCGCAGGTAGCCGAACCAGTCCTCGGTGCCGTTCTGGTAGATCAGGCCCGGGTCGAGCATCGACTGCGTGTTCACGAAGCCGGCGCCCTGCGCCCACGGGTCGGTGTTGACCGCGCCGTCGTCGGTCACCGTGTCGGTGGCCGTCGTCATGAGGGCGGACTTGATCTCTGCCGGCGACGCGTTCGGGTGCGCGCCGAGGTAGATCGCGGCGAGGCCGGCGACGTGCGGAGCTGCCATCGACGTGCCGGAGAGCAGCTTGTAGGTCGGCTCACCGCCCGCCGGGTTGGCCCCTGCAGCGACGATGCCGACGCCCGGTGCCGACACATCCGGCTTGAGGACGTCGCCGCCCTCTGCCAGTGCCGGTCCGCGCGACGAGAAGCCCGCCACGACCGGTGCCGGGGTCTCGACGCCCGACGTGTTGCCGGGCTCGAAGGTGACCTCTGCGCCCGGGGTCCGCGCGGCAGCGAGCAGCGCGTCGCGGTGCTCGGCGTCCAGGTGGACCGTCGGGACCGCGTGGTCGTCGAGGTCGAGCGAGCCGGGCGTGACGTTGACGAGCACCATGCCGATGCCGCCGGCGTCAGCGACGACCTGCGACTTCTCGGCACGAGCGCTGACACCGCGGTCGCAGAGCACGATCGTGCCGGCTGCGGCCGCCGGGTCGAGCGAGCCGGGGAAGCAGAGGGCTGCGTCCTCGGCGGTCTCGCCGTCGGCGGGGATGTCGCCCGCGTAGATGAACGGCCCGCTGATGACCTCAGCGCCCTCGCCCATCGGCACGGTGACCGACGCGCCCGTCAGGCGCACGTCGCCCGGCAGGACCACGGTGGCCTCGTAGTTCGGCACGCTCGTGGCCGCGACCGTCGTGTACCACGGCGCTGCGTGGTCGAGGGTCGAGGCGCCGGGGCCCGCGTTGCCGGCCGAGGCCGACACGAACACGCCGGCCGCAGCCGCGCCCAGGAACGAGATGTCCGTCGGCGTGGTGACCGACGTCGCCGCGCCGCCGCCGATGGAGTAGTTGATGACGTCGACGCCGTCGATCACCGACTGGTCGATGGCCTGCACGAGGTCACTCGTGGCGCAGCCGTCGTCGTCCGTGGTCGAGGGGTCCGGTCCTGTCCAGCAGACCTTGTACGCCGCGATGCGCGCCTCAGGGGCGACACCCGACATCGTGCCCAGGTCAGCGCCGGCGGCCGAGGTGATCGGCACATCCGCGTTGCCCGCCGCCGTCGAGGCGGTGTGGGAGCCGTGGCCGTCGCCGTCGCGCGGCGAGAGGTACTCGCCCACCGTGGCGTCGCCGATGCGGTCGGCGCCGAAGCCGTCGACGTAGTAGCGCGCGCTCACGATCTTGGTGGAGCAGTCCGCCGCCGTGAACTGCACGCCGGCCTCGCAGAAGCCGTTGAACGTGCTGCCGTCGGCCTTCTCGTAGACGATCGTGTCGCCGTCGAGGTAGGGCTCTGCGCCGGGGGTCGTGCCGAGGGCCTCGCCCGCGAAGAGCGGGTTCTCGGGCGCGATGCCCGTGTCGAGCACGCCGACGACCACGCCAGCGCCCGCCTCGTCGACGCCGCCGACCTGCGTCCAGAGGCCCTCGAGGTCGAGGAACTCGTTGGCGGGGCTGCCGTCGATGTGGAGGATCTCATCCGGGAACACGTGCGCGACGCGGCCGTCGCGAGTGAGCTCCTGGGCCTGCTCCGCCGTGAGGTCGGCGATGAAGCCGTTCATCGTCACGGTGAGGTTCGCGTCGACCTCCGCACCGATGGAGCCGGCCACGGCGGCCTGCTCGCTCTCGAGGTGCGCGGTGTACGCGGTTGCTGCGGGCGTGTCGACATCGATGTCGGAGTCGCCCGTCGGTGCGGTGCGCGCCAGGTTGGGCAGTCCGCCCCGGTACGTCGCGAGTGCGTCGTCCTCGAGGACGACGATGTAGCGCCCCGCCTCGAAATCGAGCGACGATGACGGCGCTGCGGTCGCGTGTGCTGTCGTGGCGCTCAGGACGGCTCCGGTCGCGCCGAGCGCGACCGCCGTCCCGATCGCGAGCACGCGACGCAGCGCTGTTCGCGCTGTGCTTTGTGAAGTCACGTTCATCTCCTCCAGTGGCATGCCGTCGTTGGCACTGCCGTCCATACTGAACCTGTGCTGAAGGTGTGGTCAGGCTGTGACCAAACCGTTACCGTTTCGTGATGTTGGGGGCAGCACTAGCCTGGGGCGATGCCGACCCGCATCGTCATCGCGTCCCCCGAGGGCCACGCCGGCAAATCGATCGTGGCGCTCGGTCTGCTCGATGCGCTGAGCCGCCGCGTCGGCCGCGTCGGGGTCTTCCGGCCGATCGCCCGCTCCGAGCAGGAGCGCGACCGGGTGCTCGAGCTGCTGCTCGCGCACGAGGCCGTCGACCTCGCCTACGAGGAGGCGATCGGCACGACGTACGCGGCGGTGCACGACGACGCCGAGGCGGCGCTCGCGACCATCGTCGACCGCTACCACCGCATCGATGAGCGCTTCGACGCGATCGTCATCGTCGGCTCCGACTACACCGACGTCGGCAGCCCCACCGAGCTCGGCTTCAACGCTCGTGTGGCGGCCAACCTGGGCGCCTCGGTGCTGCTCGTGCTCGGCGGCCGCGATCCCGAGACCGACGCTCCCCGCTCCGCCGACGAGCTGCGGCAGCTGGCAGATGTCACGACGGCGGAGCTCGCGCAGGCCCACGCATCCATCGCCGGCGTCATCGTCAACCGCGCCGACCCGGGCGCCATCGACGGCATCCCGGCGGCGCTGACGGATGCGGTGCCCGAGGGAGTGCCGATCTGGTCGATCCCGGAGGACGCACTGCTGAGCGCTCCGAGCGTCGGCACGCTCTTCGCGGCCGCCGACGCCCAGCTCGTGCGCGGCGACGCCGAGCTGCTCGCGCGCGAGTCGCTCGGCACCGTCGTCGCCGGCATGTCGATGGAGCACGTGCTCGAGCGGCTCATCGAGGGCGGCATCCTCGTGATGCCCGGCGACCGCTCCGACGTCGTGGTCGGCACGCTGCTCGCGCAGCAGTCCGACACGTTCCCGTCGATCGCCGGCATCATCCTCAACGGCGGCTTCGAGCTGCACCCCGCGGTGCAGCGGCTGCTCGACGGGCTCGAGCTCGCGCTGCCGATCGCGCGCAGCCCCCACGGCACCTACGAGACGGCGCGGCGGCTCGCGACGACGCGCGGCTCGCTCATCGACGGCACGCAGCGCAAGCGCGACTCGGCGCTCGCGCTGTTCGAGCAGCACGTCGACGCCGAGGCGCTGCTCGAGCGGCTCGAGGTGGCGACGACCGACGTCGTGACGCCGCTCATCTTCGAGCACAGCCTCATCGAGCGCGCGCGCGAGGACGTGCGCCACATCGTGCTGCCCGAGGGCGACGACGACCGCATCCTGCAGGCGGCCTCCACCGTGCTCGCGCGCGGCATCGCGCGGCTCACGATCCTCGGCGACGACGCCTCGATCCGGCAGCGCGCCGCCGGCCTCGGCCTCGACCTCTCGGCCGCGCGCATCGTCGCGACCGACGACGGCGAGCTGCGGCCGCGGTACGCGGCCGAGTACCAGCGGCTGCGCGCCCACAAGGGCGTCACGATCGAGCAGGCGATGGAGCGGCTGCTCGACGTCAGCTACTTCGGCACCCTCATGGTGCACATGGGCGACGCCGACGGCATGGTCTCCGGCGCCGCGCACACGACCGCCCACACGATCAAGCCGTCGTTCGAGACGATCAAGACCAGGCCGGGCGTCTCGGTGGTCTCGAGCGTGTTCCTCATGGCGCTCGCCGACCGCGTGCTCGTCTACGGCGACTGCGCCGTCATCCCCGAGCCGACCGTCGAGGAGCTCGCCGACATCGCCGTCTCCTCCGCCGCGACCGCGAGCGAGTTCGGCATCGAGCCGCGCGTGGCGATGCTCTCCTACTCGACGGGGGAGTCGGGCACCGGCGCCGAGGTCGAGCGCGTGCGCGCCGCGACCGAGCTCGTGCGCGAGCGGGCGCCAGAGCTGCCCGTGGAGGGCCCCATCCAGTACGACGCGGCGGCGGATGCGGCGGTCGCGCAGAAGAAGATGCCCGAGTCGCAGGTGGCCGGGCGGGCGACCGTGTTCGTCTTCCCCGACCTCAACACGGGCAACAACACCTACAAGGCCGTGCAGCGCTCGGCGGGCGCGCTCGCGATCGGCCCGGTGCTGCAGGGGCTCAACAAGCCCGTGAACGACCTCTCCCGCGGCGCCCTCGTGAGCGACATCGTCAACACGATCGCGATCACCGCGATCCAGGCGCAGGGCTCGGGCGCGGCCCCGGCCGCACCGGTCGCGACCGACGCCGACACCGCCGACGACCGGGAGGCATCCGCATGACCAGCTCGGTCTTCGTCATCAACGCGGGCTCCTCGAGCCTGAAGTACCAGCTGGTCGACGTCGACTCGGGCGAGGCGCTCGCCGGCGGCCTCATCGAGCGCATCGGCGAGGCGACGGGCATCGCGACGCACGAGGTGCCGGGCCGCGAGCCGCACGTCGAGCGGCGCATGATCTCCGACCACGAGCACGCATTCGGCTGGGTGCTGCGGCAGTTCGACCAGCTCGGGCCCGACCTCGACGGCGCCAACCTGCTCGGCATCGGGCACCGCGTCGTGCAGGGTGGCGCCCGCTTTGACCGCGCCGTGCTCATCGACGACGACGTCGCGCAGCAGATCGACGACCTCGCGCCGCTCGCGCCGCTCCACAACCCGGCCAACCTGCAGGGCATCCGCTCGGCGCGGGCGACGTTCGCCGGCTACCCGCACGTCGCGGTGTTCGACACCGCCTTCCACCTCACCATCCCGCCGGCCGCGCACCGCTACGCGATCGACGCATCCGTCGCCGCCGAGCACCGGGTGCGCAAGTACGGCTTCCACGGCACGAGCCACCAGTTCGTCTCGCGCCGCCTCGCCGAGCTGCTGGGCAGGCCGCTCGAGGAGGTCAACTCGATCGTGCTGCACCTCGGCAACGGATGCTCCGCGACGGCCGTGCGGGGAGGGCGCAGCGTCGAGACGTCGATGGGCATGACGCCGCTCGCGGGGCTCGTGATGGGCACGCGATCCGGCGACATCGACCCGGGCGTGATCTTCCACCTGCATCGCGTGGCCGGCATGTCGGTCGACGAGATCGACACGCTGCTGAACAAGCGCTCCGGGCTGCTGGGCATGACCGGCACGGGCGACATGCGCGACGTGCAGCAGGCGGCGGATGCGGGGATCCCGCGGGCGGTCGAGGCGCTCGAGATCGTCGCGCACCGGCTGCGCGGCACCGTGGGCGCCTACCTCGCTCACCTCGGCCGCACCGACGCGATCGCGTTCACGGCGGGGATCGGCGAGAACGCCGCCGGCGTGCGGGCGTCGGCGCTCGCGGGCCTCGAGGGGCTGGGCATCGTCATCGATCCCGAGCGCAACGCGGGCCGCGGCGAGCGGCGCATCTCGGCCGACGGCTCGGCGATCGAGGTGTGGGTCGTGCCGACCGACGAGGAGCTGGAGATCGCTCGGCAGGTGGCGGCGCTCGTCGGCTGACCGCCGACCGGCCGGTCTGCGGCCGGCAGGTGCAGGCGCGGGCGCGGGCTGATCGAGCGCCCTCACTCGTCTGCGGTACGACGATGTCGTCCGCGGCGCCCGGATGCGACCATCCGGTGCGGAAGAGCGGCTACGGCTCGGCGAGCGCGCCGATCGCCAGCTGGCTCAGCTGCTCGGCCGGCAGGGCGATGCCCTGGTGCTGCTCGCCGAACTCGTCGGTCGCATCCGTGCCGCACACCGCGAGCAGCCGCTCGGGCCCGCCCGGGTACCGCGGCACCCAGTCGGTCACGTCGTAGACCGTGCCCTCGATCGCCACCCAGCAGGAGGCGGAGTCGTCGTGCTCGGCGACGTCGGCGATCGTGATCGACTCGGCGCCGGCGGACGCCGAGGGCGCAGGCGCGTCGGCCGCGGTGGTCGCGGTGGTCTCGGGCGGCATCGCGATGCGGTCCTGCCACACCTGCGTCGCGCCCGTGTGACCGGTGAGCACGGCGACGATGATCGAGCCGAGCGCGAGCGTCGCGAGCAGCGTCCCGGCGATCAGGCCGACGATGCCCGTCGTCCTGCGACGGCGGTCGGCGCCGCCCTGCCAGAGCCACCAGCCGAGCGTCGCGGCGAAGAGGATCGCCGCCATCGCGAGCGTCCAGTTGCCGAGCTGCTCGTGCTGGCCGGGGGAGCCGACGCGAGCCGCGAGCGCCTCGCCCGAGAGCTTCGCGACGAGCGCGCCGGCCGCGGCGATGCCCGTCACCGCGATGACGGGCCAGGCGAGCACCGTGCGCCAGCGCGGCACGAGCAGCACCAGGAGCACGCCGAGCGCGCCGAGCGGCAGCAGCACCACGGGCACGTGCACCGCGAGCGGATGCAGCGGCAGGCCGAACGCGAGATCGAAGGGGCTGCCCGAGTCGGCGAGCGCAAGCATGCGGCAACGGTACAGGCGCCCCGTCCGGGCGGGTTCGTGCACGCCGCGCGGTTCGGTACGATGGATGCGGCTCCCCGCGTGGCGCCATCCAGGCCAATCCCCCAGGTCGGAGACGAAGCAAGGGCAACCGGGCTCTGGCGGGTGCGCGGGGAGTCCTTCGCGTCTGCGGACGATCACGGTCCTGTGGATCCGGCGTCGCGCGTCACCGGCGCCAAGTAGCCTGGTAGCCATGGTCGCCGCCCTCTACCGCCGCTATCGGCCGGAGTCGTTCTCCGAGCTCATCGGGCAGGCGCACGTCACCGATCCGCTGCGCACGGCGCTGCGCGCCGATCGCGTCAACCACGCCTATCTCTTCTCGGGTCCGCGCGGCTGCGGCAAGACGACGAGCGCCCGCATCCTCGCTCGCTGCCTCAACTGCGCGCAGGGGCCGACGCCCGACCCCTGCGGCGTGTGCGACTCGTGCATCGAGCTCGGCCGCGACGGCGGCGGATCGCTCGACGTGGTCGAGATCGACGCCGCGAGCCACGGCGGCGTCGACGACGCGCGCGACCTGCGCGAGCGCGCGACGTTCGCGCCCAGCCGCGACCGCTACAAGGTCTTCATCATCGACGAGGCGCACATGGTGACCTCCGGCGGCTTCAACGCGCTGCTGAAGATCGTCGAGGAGCCGCCCGAGCACATCAAGTTCATCTTCGCCACGACCGAGCCCGACAAGGTCATCGGCACGATCCGCTCCCGCACGCACCACTACCCGTTCCGCCTCATCGCGCCCGCGCCGATGCTCGAGTACGTGCAGCAGCTGTGCGCCGAGGAGGGCGTCGAGGTCGACCCCGGCGTGCTGCCGCTCGTCGTGCGCGC
>DASSWM010000281.1:0-2943 GCA_035704865.1 Agrococcus sp. | reverse complement strand
CGCACCCAGATCTGACCGGTGCCCGCCGACGGCGGGAGGCTCAGCGGTCTATCCGGTCGGCCAGGCTGTGCAGGCCGTTCGCGACGCGGTGGCGGTCGAACCGCCGGCGGCGGGGGCCCGCGAGGCGTGAGCGGCGGGCCTGCTCGACCTCGCTCGGCACGGCCGGCACGCCGTCGCTCGACGCCGCCGACGCAGCTTCGCTCGGCGCCGCCTCGATGCGCGTGCGGTGGAACGACTGGAACGAACGCGACGCCGTCGGCCCGCGCTGGCCCTGGTAGCGGTTGAGGTTCGCGCCCTGGCCGTAGGGCGTCTCCGACGGAGACGAGAGCTGGAAGTAGCAGACCTGCCCGATCTTCATGCCCGGCCACAGCTTGATCGGCAGCGTCGACACGTTCGAGAGCTCGAGCGTGACGTGGCCCGTGAAGCCCGGGTCGATGAAGCCGGCGGTCGAGTGCGTCAGCAGGCCGAGGCGGCCGAGCGACGACTTGCCCTCGAGCCGCGCGGCGACGTCGTCGGGCAGCGAGATGCGCTCGTAGGTGGCGCCGAGCACGAACTCCCCCGGGTGCAGGATGAACGCCTCGTCGGGCCCCACCTCGACGAGCCGCGTGAGCTCCGGCTGGTCCTCCGCGGGGTCGATGTACGGGTACTTGTGGTTGTCGAAGAGGCGGAAGCCGCGGTCGAGCCGCACGTCGACGCTCGAGGGCTGCACCATCGAGAGGTCGAGCGGGTCGAGGCCGAGGTCGCCCGAGTCGAGCCGGGCGCGGATGTCGCGATCGCTGAGCAGCACGAGCCCGAGCGTATCGCCCGCGAGGGACCCAGGAACGGCGGATGCGTCGCGTGCAGTTTCACAGGATCGAGGAGGACGATGGAGGGGACGGAGGAGGTGTGCATGGAGGGCAAGCGCGATCGCCGGCTCGAGGACTGGGTCGAGCTCGCTGCAGCCGCCGTCGAGCGCGCCCGCCGCTCGCTCGGCGACGACGAGGTGGCGCGCCGCGTCGAGGCCTCCGTGACCGACGAGGACTACGAGACGGTCGTGCGCGTGCTGCGCACGATGGGTCGCGATCTGCAGTCCACCGGCCCGGATCTCAGCGCGCTCGACGCGCGGCTGCGGGGCGCTGCGCACGTCGAGCACCACCCGCACGTGCCCGAGTCGCCCGAGGATGCCGCGGCAGGCAGCGCCGAGCAGAACCCGGAGCCCTCGCTCGACGACCTGCCGCCGCACGAGCGCGGCGCGACGCGGCCCGCGGAGCTCGCGAAGCGGCTCGCGCGGCTGCGCAACCCGATCCTGCCGCACCCGAGGCGGGGCCGCAGCGTCTGACGCAACTGCTCAGCGCGCCCAGATGCCGCGCGCGACGCAGTAGACGCCGTAGACGATGAGGCCGACGGCGATCACCACGAGCGCGACGACGCCGCCCGGCACGGTCGTGAGCGACTGCAGCGCGCCGTCCAGGCCCCCGGCCTCCTCGGCGTCGTGCCGCACCGCCGCGATGACGAAGAGCACGCCGACGATGCAGATCGCAACGCCCTTCGCGACGAACCCCGGTGCCCCGAGCGATTCCACGAGGCGGCGGAAGCGGCGCGGTGGCGCGACATCCTCGAAGAACGTGCGCCGCAGGCCGCGCAGCACGAAGGCGACCCCGACGCCGAGGACCACGAGCCCGGTCGCCGCCACGAGCCACGGGCCCACCGGACTCGCGAGCACCGCCGACGAGACCGACTCGGTCGCCTCCTCGCCGTCGACCTCGCCGCCGACCGCGAACACGAGCGCGGTGCCGCCGACCACCGCGTGACCGATGCCGCGGCCCGCCGCACGCAGCGCGTCGCGCTTGCTGCGCCGCGACTGGGCGATCGCCACGACGAACGCGTGCAGGGCGAGCGCGATGAGCGCGAGCCCGACGGTCCACAGCGCGATGCCGCCGACGACCGTGCGCTCGATCGCGCGCATCGCGCCCGACTGGTCGGCCGAGCCGCCCGCGCCGAACGCGACGCCGAGCGCGATGCCGCCGATCACCATGTGGACGACGCCGTTCGCCGACTGACCGACGCTCTCGACCCACGAGGTCGCGCGGTGGTCCTCAGCCTCGACCGCGGCGCGCTGCGCCTTGTGCTTCGCGCGCCCGGCCGCATCCGCCGCCTCGGAGAGCGGCGCCTGCCCCGCATCCGTCGCCATGGGCCAACGCTAGTGCGGCTCGGCGGCGATCGGCTCGCTCCGCGGGGCGGCGACCGACGTCAGCGCGACCATGCGCCGCGCGCGAAGCAGTAGAGGCCGTAGACCATGAGGCCCACGGCGATCGCGACGAGCGCGAACACCCCGCCCGGCACGGTCGTGAGCGACTGCAGCGCCCCGTCGAGACCGCCCGCCTGCTCGGGGTCGTGGCGCGCGGCCGCGATCACGAACAGCGCGCCGACGATGATCACCGCGATGCCCTTCGCGACGTAGCCGCCGGCGCCCAGCACGTCGACGAGCCGGCGGAAGCGCGCGGGCGGCGCCACGTCCTTGCGGAACTTCAGCCGCACGCCCCGCACGACGAAGGTCACGCCGATGCCCGCGATCGCGAGGCCGATGGCGCCCACGAGCCAGAGCCCGAGCGGGTTCGCCATCAGCTCGGCCGAGAGCGACTCGGTGCCCTCCTCGCTGTCGGAGGAGCCGCCCACCGCGTACACGAGCGCGGTCGCGCCGACGACGGCGTACGCGATCGCACGGCCGCCGGCGCGCACGGCGTCCTTCCAGTCGCGCCGGGACGCCGCGACGGCCGTGACCGCCGCGTGCAGCGCGAGCCCGAGGAGCGCGATGCCGACCGCCCACAGCGCGATGCCGCCCAGCGGCGTCTGCCGCAGCGCCCGCATGGCACCCGACTGGTCGGCCGAGCCGCCCGCGCCCAGCGCGACGCTGAGCGCGATGCCGCCGATGATCAGGTGCACGATGCCGTTCGCGAGCTGCCC
>DASSWM010000280.1:0-11326 GCA_035704865.1 Agrococcus sp. | reverse complement strand
AACTCCAAGCTGACCGGATCCCGCGGATCGGCCGACACGACCTGGACGGGGATGGTGCCCGTCGGCGACACGGCGCTCGCCGTCACCGACACCGGCGGGCCCGGCCGCGCTCATCGAGGCGAGACTGCGAGCGGCAGGCGTGCCCGTGCCCCTGCTCGACCTCACCGGCCTCTGGCCTGTGAGCAACGGCGCGTCGGCCTCACTGCATGCGGCGCCGAAGCGCACGTGCCGCAACTGGGCGCGCGAGATCGGTCGCCAGCTGAAGGTCGACGGGCTCTCTGCGCCGTCGACCATGACCCTCGCGCCCATGGTGGTGCTCTTCAGCGAGTCATCGTCGTCGTTCCCGATGGCTCCGAGCTTCTCGAGGCCGCTGTCGCATGCCGCGGTGGAGATGCTGGCCGTCCGCGCTGCCTCGGCGCTGGACTGGCCGATCATCTGACGTCAGTCGGTGCCGAGATCCATCGCGGCGCGGTCGATCCACTTCTCGATCGCCTCGGGGTCCTCGTCGGTCGACGCCATGATCTCGTCGGCGCGGCCCGCCTCGAGCGCGCCCAGCAGCTTCGCCGTCTCGCCCTGCACGAGCCCGGCGGCCGCGTAGCCCTCCAGGCGCGAGCGCGAGTCGGCGATGTCGAGGTTGCGCATCGTCAGCTGCCCGATGCGGTCCTCGGGTCCGAAGGCGGCGTCGCCGACGCGCTCCATCGAGAGCTTGTCGGGGTGGTACGAGAAGCCCGTGCCGCGCGTGTCGAGGATCGTGTAGTCCTCGCCGCGGCGCAGCCGCAGCACGACCTCGCCCGTCACCGACGAGCCGACCCAGCGCTGGATGGACTCGCGCAGCATGAGCGACTGCGGGTCGAGCCAGCGCCCCTCGTACATGAGCCGGCCGAGGCGGCGGCCCTGCTCGTGGTACGTCGCGATGGTGTCCTCGTTGTGGATGGCATTCAGCAGCCGCTCGTAGGCGATGTGCAGCAGCGCCATGCCCGGCGCCTCGTAGATGCCGCGGCTCTTCGCCTCGATGATGCGGTTCTCGATCTGGTCGCTCATGCCCAGGCCGTGACGGCCGCCGATCGTGTTGGCCTCCATGACCAGGGCCACCGCATCCGGGAACTCCTGCCCGTTGATCGCGACGGGCCGCCCCGCCTCGAAGCGGATCGCGACGTCCTCGGTCGCGATCTCGACCGACGGGTCCCAGAACTTCACGCCCATGATGGGCTCGACGACCTCCATCGACTCGTCGAGGTGCTCGAGCGTCTTCGCCTCGTGCGTCGCGCCCCAGATGTTGGCGTCGGTCGAGTAGGCCTTCTCGGTCGCATCGCGGTAGGGGTAGCCGTGCTCGACGAGCCACTCCGACATCTCCTTGCGGCCGCCGAGCTCGGTGACGAACTGCCCGTCGAGCCACGGCTTGTAGATGCGCAGCGCCGGGTTCGCCATCAGCCCGTAGCGGTAGAAGCGCTCGATGTCGTTGCCCTTGTAGGTCGAGCCGTCGCCCCAGATCTCGACGTCGTCCTCCTTCATGGCGCGCACGAGCAGCATGCCGGTCACGGCACGGCCCAGCGGCGTCGTGTTGAAGTAGGTGCGGCCCGCCGAGCGGATGTGGAACGCGCCCGTCGCGAGCGCGACGAGCCCCTCCTCGACCAGCGGCGCCTTGGCGTCGACCAGGCGCGCCCCCTCGGCGCCGTACTCGCCCGCGCGGCCCGCGACCGCCTCGATGTCGGGCTCGTCGTACTGCCCGATGTCGGCGGTGTAGGTGAACGGCACGGCGCCGTTGTGGCGCATCCACGCGACGGCGCACGACGTGTCGAGGCCGCCGGAGAAGGCGATGCCGACGCGCTCGCCGACGGGCAGGGAGGAGAGGACCTTGGACATGCCCTCAATCCTACGTTCCGGCTGATGGCCCGACGGCCCGGGCGGCGAGCGCCGGTGCGGGGGCGGATGCTCGGGTCGCGATCGATTGTGAGCGAACTTCCAGGACACACCCCTTGCCCGCCCAGTCGGGTCATGTCACGATTCCATAACGGGGTACACGATATGTACCCCATCCCTGGCACTTCTGATCACGGTTGGAGGATGCGCATGCTGCAGGTCGACGAGCGCTTCGAGGTCGCGGCGCCCCGGGCCGAGGTGTTCCGCATGTGGACCGACTTCGAGCGGTTCCCGATGTTCATGACCGGCGTCGACTCGGTCTACGTCGAGACGAAGGAGCGGCTGCGCTGGCGGGTGTCCGTCGCCGGCGTGCAGCCGACGTTCTACGCGATCATCATCGAGCACGTGCCCGACGAGCGCATCGCCTGGGTGAGCGTCGATCAGACCACGATGGGGTGGTGGGTCGACCTCGAGGAGCTCGGGCCCGAGCAGACGTGCGTGACGCTTCGCGTCATCTGGTCGCCGCGCGGCGACGCCCCGTGGCTCGCAGGCGCGCCCGAGCTCGACGAGCGCACCATCCGGTGCGATCTGCAGCGCTTCCGCGCCCTCGTGGAGGGCGCGGTCCAGAAGGCGGCATAGGGAGGCTTCCCGTGCCGCGAGACCGACGACAGTGAGGAGCATGACCATGGCAGAGCTCAGCGACCGCATCGATGTCGAGGCGCCGATCAGCGCCGTCTACTCGCTCTGGACGCAGTTCGAGCGCTTCCCGGAGTTCATGGGCGGCGTCGAATCCGTGACGCAGCAGTCGGACGACCGGCTGCACTGGGTCGTCTCCATCGCCGGGATCGAGCGCGAGTTCGACGCCGAGATCACCGAGCAGCACATGGACGAGCGCGTCGCGTGGCGCAGCATCGACGGCGAGACGCACGCCGGCGTCGTCACGTTCCACCGCATCGCCGACCAGCACACGCGGGTCATGCTGCAGATGGACTGGAAGCCGCAGGGCGCCGTCGAGAAGGTCGGCGAGGTGCTCGGCATCGACGACCTGCAGGTCGGCCGCGACCTGCGCAGGTTCAAGGAGCTCGCCGAGGAGACCCCGACGGGGGCCGCGGTCGCCGAGGGCTGGGAGGGCGACATCCAGCGCCCGGCCGACGGCGCCGGCCTCTGACCCAGCCGAGCCGCAGCGCCCGGCCGAGCCGACGCATCCGTCACCGGATGCCGCGGCGCGGCCGGGCGCTCGTCTGTCGCGGTGCTCGGTCGCTCGCGCGTCGGGCCGGGCGCTCGCGCGTCAGGCGGGCGCGCCCAGCGCGTGCGCGATGGCGTCGGCCGCCTCGATCGCCTGCGGCGCGTACTGCTCGATGCTGGAGCCCGGGTGCTCGAGCGCGATGGACGAGATCGACAGCCCGTACGTGACGCGGCCCGCGTGGTCGCGGATCGGCGCCGAGACGCACACCGTGCCGCGCTCGTTCTCGCCCAGGTCGAGCGCGTAGCCGCGCTCGCGGACCCGCGCGAGCTCGGCGTGCAGCTGCTCGGGCTCGGTGATCGTGTCCGCCGTGCGCGCCGGCAGCCCCACCTGGTCGATCAGCTGGTCGACGCGCTCGGGCGACCAGCTCGAGAGCACGACCTTGCCCATGCCCGAGCAGTGCATCGGCATCGACAGGCCCACGCGCGACGCCATCCGGTAGGGCTTCGAGGAGTCCTGCCGGATCACGTAGACCATCTCGAACCCGTTGACCGCTCCCACGTGCACCGTGCAGTCGACCTCGCGCACGAGCCGCTCGACGATCGGCCCCGCGATGGCGGAGATGTCGATGCTCGAGAGCGCGCTGCCCGCGATGCCGAGGAAGCGCGCCCCCGGCTGGTAGCCGCGCTCGCTGTCGCCCGTGACGAACTCCTGCTCGACGAGCGTCGCGAGGATGCGGTGCACGGTCGCCTTCGCGAGGCCCGCGTCCTCGACGATGTCGGTGAAGCGGTGGTTGCGGATCGCGGCCTCGAGCACGCGCAGCGTCTTCTCGCTCGCGCCCATCGAGGGCGCGGGGCTCGTGTCGAGCACCCTGGACTCCAGCGTCATGACCCGCCTCATCTCATGTCGACGATCGCCACGCCGTCCATGTCGTCGAAGGACTGGTTCTCACCGGCCATCGCCCACACGAACGAGTAGTTCGATGTTCCCACGCCCGAGTGGATGGACCATGAGGGCGAGAGCACGAGCCCGCCGTCGCCCACCAGCAGGTGGCGCGTCTCGGTCGGCTCGCCCATCAGGTGCACGACGCGCGCGTCGTCGGCGACGTCGAAGTAGACGTAGAACTCGGTGCGCCGGTCGTGCGTGTGCGCCGGCATCGTGTTCCACATGCTGCCGGGGTGCAGCTGCGTCACGCCCATGACCACCTGGCAGCTGCGCACGCCGTTCTCGTGGATGTACTGGTTGAGCGTGCGGCGGTTCGAGGTGAGCGGGTCGCCCAGCTCGCGCACCGTGCCCTGACCGGGCTCGACGAGCGCGGTGGGGTAGTCCGTGTGGGCGGGCGCCGAGAAGCCGTAGAAGCGGGCCGGATGCGTCGCGTCGTCGCTCTCGAAGCTCACGTCGCGCACGCCCCGGCCGAGGTAGAGGCAGGCGCCGTGCGCCATCGCGTGGCGCTCGCCGTCCGCGACGACCGTGCCGGCCGCGCCGATGTTGACGATGCCGATCTCGCGGTGGTCGAGGAACTGCTCGCTGCGGATCTCGGGCACGGCCTCGAGCGCGAGCGGCGCGTCGGTGGGCACCGCGCCGACCGCGACGACGCGGTCGTAGTGCGTCACGACCGTGCGCACGCTGCCGGGCACGAAGAGGTCCTCGACGAGGTAGCGGTCGCGCAGCTGCTGCTGCGTCGAGCCGGGGATCTGCTCGGGCGACGTGGGGCCGTGGACGGCGTTCATGGTGCTTCCTTCCGGTTGGTGGTGCTCACAGCAGGCCCAGCAGGCCCGGGAGCCACAGGGACAGCTCGGGGACGAAGACGATGACGAACAGCATCGCGATCAGCACGATGAGGAACGGCACCATCTTGACGATGACGGCCTCGAGCTTGACGTTCGCCACCTGCGCGCCGACGAACAGCACGGGCGCCGACGGCGGCGAGATGACCGCGATCGAGAGGTTGAAGACCATCATGATGCCGAAGTGCACGGGGTCGATGCCGTACGAGACCGCGATCGGCAGGAAGATGGGCGTGAAGATGAGGATCGCGGGCGTCGGGTCGAGCGGGATGCCGATCAGCAGCAGCACGAGCATCATGATCAGCAGCACGACGACCTTCGAGTCGGTCCAGCCGAACAGCGACTCCGCGATGAGCTGCGGCAGCCGCGCGTAGGTCATGACGTAGGCCATGATCGTCGACACCGCGATCAGGAAGATGACGATCGCGCTCGTGCGGCACGCGTCGTAGAGGATGCGCGGCAGGTGCCGCACCGAGATGGTGCGGTAGAGGAACGACAGCAGCAGCGCGTAGACGACGGCGACGGCCGAGCCCTCGGTGGGCGTGAAGAAGCCCGCCACGATGCCGCCGATCGCGACGACGATGAGGCCGAGCGAGGGGATCGCGCGCCAGACCGTGGTGAGCACGACCGAGGCCTTGGGCCACGGCTCGCCGCGCAGCTCCGGGTGGCGGCGCGCGTACACGAACACGACGGCCGCGCACGCGAGCGCCCACAGGATGCCGGGCACGTAGCCGGCGATGAAGAGCGCCCCGACCGACGTGCCGCCGGCGGCGAGCGAGTACACGATGAGCGTGTTGCTGGGCGGGATGAGCATGCCCGACGGCGCTGCCGCGACGTTGGCGGCGGCGCTGAAGGCGCGGTCGTAGCCCTCGCGGCGCTGCATGGGCGACATCGTCGTGCCGACCGCCGCGGCGGTCGCGACGGCGGAGCCGGTGACGCTGCCGAAGATCGCGTTGGCGATCACGTTGGTCTGCACGAGCGGCGCGGGCGTGCGGCCGACGAGCACGCGGGCGAGGTTGATGAGGCGCTCGGCGATGCCGCCGCTGTTCATGATCACGCCCGCGAGGATGAAGAAGGGGATCGCGAGCAGCGCGAACGAGTCGGCGCCGCCGAGCATCTGCTGCGCGGCGGTGATGGCGCCGCGCTCGAAGTCGACGATGAGCAGCATGCACAGCGCCGACGGCAGCGCGATCGAGATGGAGACGGGGGCGCCGACCGCGAGCAGCAGCACGAGGCCGCCGATCAGGATGGCGCTGATGGTGCCGGGATCGATCACAGCGATGCCGCCTCGAGGTCCTCGTCGTTGCCCACGTGGCCGACGTAGCGGCGCGAGAGGGTCTCGACGATGTGGATGGTCAGGTAGACGGTCAGCAGCGCGCCCGAGATCGGCAGCACGAGGTAGAGCTGGCCCTGCGTGAGGGGCAGCAGAGGGTTCTGCTGCCCCCACGCGAGGGCGGACTGCTGGATGCCGCCGAACACCATCACGTACAGCACGAACGCGAGCGTCGCGAGGTAGGCGATGAGGTCGGCGATGCGCTGGCCGCGCAGCGGCAGCCGGGCGACGAGGAAGTCCATGATGACGTCGGCCTTCTCGCCGACCGCGATGGCGATGCCGATCAGGCTCGCCCACACGAAGGTGTGCCTCGCCGCCTCCTCGGTCCACGCGCTCGGCTGGCCCAGCACGAGGCGGGTGAAGACCTGCCACACGACCAGGCCGACGAGCAGCGCGAACAGGGTGACGCAGATCGCGCGCAGCGTGGCGTCGAGCCACGCGCGGGCGGTCGTCATGAGCTTCCCGAGCGCCATCAGCCGCGCGCCGCCTCGATGGCGTCGTAGATCGACTGCGTGAGCTCGCTCGTGACGCGCTCCTCGTGGAGCGGCAGCACGGCCTCGCGGAACGCGTCGACGTCGGCGTCGTTGAACTGGGCACCGGCCTCCTCGGCGTCGGCGGTCGCCTCGTCCACCGCGCTCGTGAAGAGCTCGAGCTCGGTCTCGACCGAGGCCGTCAGCAGCTCCTCGAAGATCGCGCGGTCCTCCTCGGCGAGGCCGTCCCAGACGGCGGGGCTCGCGATGAGGTAGTCCGGCATCATGAGGTGCTCGGTGCGCGAGTAGAAGCCCGCGATCTCGTCGTGCGACAGCGTCGCGTAGATGAGCTCGTTGTTCTCGGCGCCGTCGAGCACGCCCGACTGGATGGCCGTGTAGACCTCGCCCTGGGCCATCGGCGTGCCGACGCCGCCCATGAGCTCCATCATGCGCACGTTGGTGTCGGAGCCGATGACGCGGATCTTCTGGCCGTCGAGGTCGGCCGGCACCTCGACCGGGCCAGCGCTCGTGTACACGTTGCGCACGCCGCCGTGGTACGCCGTCAGCACCTGGATGTCGTCGTCGAGCAGGGTGTCGTAGAGCTCGCCGACGATCTCGCGGTCGTTGAGCACCGACATCTGGTGCTCGGGCGACTCGTACAGGTAGGGGAGGTTCACGACCGAGAAGTCGGTCTCGAAGTTCTCCAGCAGGCTGCCCGCGACGATCGCGAAGTCGATCGTGCCCGACTGCACCTGCTCGATGGTCGCGGCCTGGTCGCCGAGCGTCTCATCCGTGTAGAGCTCGAGCGAGTAGCGGCCGTCGGTGCGGGCCTCGAGCTCGTCCGAGAGCTCGACGAGGGCCTGCGCCTGCGGGTGGTTGATGTCCTGGTTGAACGCGACGCGGAAGGTCGTCGCCTCCTGGCCGCCCTCGCCGCCCGCGCCTGCTGCCGAGCACGAGGCCAGTGCCATCGTCATGATCGCTGCGGCACCGACTGCGCCGAGCATCCGTCGTCCCTGCATGAGTTCCTCCTCGTTGAGTCGCCGTCCGGCGGCTGGGTTGCGCCCGTGGGCGGGTCGGGGGCTACTCTAGCCAGATAGAACCGAGTTGCGCCACATGGAACTGCAGATAGAACCAAGTTTCACGCGCAGCCAGACCGTGCCTCAGGAGGAGATGGCGTTGCGAGCAGCGAAGTACATCGGCGATGGAAGGCTCGAGGTCGGCGATCTCGACGCGCCGCACCCGGCCGCGGGCGAGGCGGTCATCCGCGTCGCCTACAACGGCATCTGCGGCACCGACCTGCACATCGTGCAGGGCCACATGGATCAGCGGGTCGCGACGCCGGCGGTCATCGGGCACGAGATGAGCGGCACGATCGAGTCGGTCGGCGACGGCGTCGCGGGGCTCGTAGTCGGGAAGCCGGTCACGGTCATGCCGCTGCGCTGGTGCGGCGAGTGCGCCGCGTGCGAGGCGGGGCACCAGCACATCTGCCAGCGGCTCGACTTCGTCGGCATCGACTCCCCGGGCGCGCTGCAGCAGCTCTGGACGGTGCCCGCATCCATCGTCGTGCCGCTGCCCGAGGGCCTCGACCTGCGCCACGCGGCGCTCGCAGAGCCGCTCGCGGTCGCCGTGCACGACGTGCGGCGCTCGCGGCTCGCGGCGGGCGAGACGGCCGTCGTAATCGGCGGCGGCCCCATCGGGCAGCTCATCGCGCTCGTCGCGCGCGCCGCCGGCGCGCACGTGATCCTCGCCGAGCCCGACGCCGAGCGCCGCTCGTTCGCCCAGCGCCACGGCGCGACCGTCGTCGACCCGGTCGAGGGCGACCTGGCGGCGGCGGTCGATGCGGCCACCGCGGGCGCCGGCGCCGACGTCGTGTTCGAGGTCGCCGGCACGCGGGGCACGGCGCTCGACGCCACCCGCCACGCGCGCACCCGCGGCCGCGTCGTGTTCGTCGCGATCCACCCCGAGCCCGTGCCGGTCGACCTGCACCGCGTCTTCTGGCGCGAGCTCGAGGTGCTCGGCGCCCGCGTCTACGAGCGCGAGGACTTCGAGCGCGCCATCGCGCTGCTCGCCGAGGGCGCGGTGCCCGCCGACGCCCTCATCACCCGCGTCGTCGCGCTCGACGACACGATGGCCGCGTTCGAGGCGCTGCTGTCGGCCCAGGCCATGAAGATCCTCGTCGACGTCCAGGAGGCATCCCGATGACCATCTCGTTCGATCTCACCGGCACGACCGCCGTCGTCACCGGCGCGCGGCGCGGCATCGGCTTCGCCATGGCCGAGGGCCTCGCCATGGCCGGCGCCGACATCATCGCGGCCTCCGCGCGGCAGGAGGCCGACGGCGGCGCGATCGGGCAGCGCGTGCGCGAGCTCGGCCGCGACTTCGCGGGGCACGCGGTCGACTTCTCCGACCGCGACGCCGTCGCCGCCTTCGGCGAGTCCGTGCGCCACGCCGACATCCTCGTCAACAACGCCGGCACCATCCGCCGCGCCCCGGCCGCCGAGCATCCGCTCGAGTGGTGGGACGAGGTGCTCGACGTGAACCTGCGCAGCCAGTTCGTGCTCACGCAGGCGATCGGCGCCGGCATGCTCGAGCGCGGCCGCGGGCGCATCATCTTCACCGCGAGCCTGCTGAGCTTCCAGGGCGGCATCAACGTGCCCGGCTACACCGCGGCGAAGTCGGGCATCGCCGGGCTCGTCAAGGCGCTCAGCAACGAGTGGGCCTCGCGCGGAGTGACCGTGAACGCCATCGCGCCCGGCTACATCGCCACCGACAACACGCAGGCGCTGCGCGAGGACGAGGAGCGCTCGCAGGCGATCCTCGAGCGCATCCCCGCGGGCCGCTGGGGCCAGCCCGGCGATCTGCAGGGCGCCACGGTGTTCCTCGCGAGCCCCGCGGCCGGCTACGTCACGGGCGTGACGCTGCCGGTCGACGGCGGCTGGATGGCGCGATGAGCGCCGCCGCGGCCGCGCGCGCCGCCCTGCCCACCGGCGTCGTGCCGCTCGCGACCGTCCGCGATGCCGCCGCCGCCGACACGGTCGCCGACGGGCTCGTCGCCGGCGGGCTGCCCGTGCTCGAGGTCGCGCTGCGCAACGACTTCGGGCTCGCGGCGATCGAGCGGATCGCCGCGCGCGGCGACGTCGCGGTCGGCGCGGGCACGGTGCTGGCCCTCGAGCAGCTGCGGCGCAGCCTCGACGCGGGCGCGGCGTTCATCGTCGCGCCGGGGCTCGACGAGGAGATCGTCGCCGCCGCGCTCGACGCCGGGGTGCCCGTGCTCCCGGGCGTCGCGACCGCGACCGAGGTGACGCGGGGCATCCGCCTCGGCCTCGACCGGCTGAAGCTGTTCCCGGCGGCGGTCTCGGGCGGGCTCGATCTCGTCGGCGCGTTCGCGCCGGTCTTCCCCGGCGTGCGCTTCATGCCCAGCGGCGGTGTGCACGCCGGCAACCTCGGCGAGTACCTCGCGCACCCGGCGGTGTTCGCGGCGAGCGGGTCGTGGATCGCATCGGATGCGCGCATCGCGCAGGGCGCCGCGGCGGTCGCGGAGGCCGCCCGCGAGGCCGTCGCGATCGCGGGTGCGCCGTGAGCGTCGTCGCGCTCGGCGAGTCGCTCGGGCTGCTCGTCGCCTCGCGCCTCGGCCGGCTTGAGCTCGTGCCGACGATGGACCTCGGCTTCGGCGGCGCCGAGAGCAACGTCGCGATCGGGCTCGCGCGCCTGGGCGTGCCTGCCACCTGGATGGGCCGGCTCGGCGACGACGCGCTCGGCCGCCTCATCGAGCGGCAGCTGCGCGCCGAGGGCGTCGCGCCGTCGATCACGCGCGATCCCGATGCGCCGACCGCGCTCATGCTCAAGGAGCGGCCGACCGCGGGCGCGAGCGCCGTCAGCTACTACCGGGCGGGCAGCGCCGGCGCCGGACTCGCGCCCGAGCACCTCGACCTCGAGCGCATCCGCGCCGCCCGCGTGCTGCACGTCACGGGCATCACCGCTGCCATCAGCGCGTCGGCGCGCGCCGCGCTCGACGCGGCGATCGACGCCGCGCGCGGCGCCGGCACGCTCGTCTCGTTCGACGTGAACCACCGCTCGCGGCTGTGGCCGCATGCGCGCGCGATCCCCGTCTATCGCGCCATCGCCGAGCGCAGCGACCTCGTCTTCGCGGGCGAGGACGAGGCCGAGCTGCTCACCGGCGTGCGCGGCATCGACGAGCAGCTCGCCGCGATCTCCGCGCTCGGGCCCGCGCAGGCCGTCATCAAGCTCGGCGCTGAGGGCGCGGTCGCGCTCGCGGACGGCGTGCGCCAGGGGCAGCGCGCGTTCCCCGTGCAGGCGATCGACACCGTCGGGGCGGGCGACGCGTTCGTCGCCGGCTACCTCGCCGAGCTGCTCGCCGGCGCGCCCCTGGCGGAGCGGCTCCGCACGGCCGCCGCGTGCGGCGCCATCGCCTGCACCGCGCCCGGCGACTGGGAGGCGGCGCCGGATCGCGCGGCGATCGCGCGGCTGCTCGGCGCGGGAGACCCCGTGCAGCGCTGACAGGTGCGGGGCATACGGTCTCGCCATGGGCATCCAGCACGCGAGCACGATCGAGGCCCCCGTCGACGAGGTCTTCGCATGGCACGGGCGCAGCGGCGCGCTGCAGCGGCTCATGCCGCCATGGCTGCCGGGCCGCGTGCGGCGCGAGGCGGCATCGCTCGCTGACGGCCGCGTG
>DASSWM010000279.1:0-3192 GCA_035704865.1 Agrococcus sp. | reverse complement strand
GCGGCGACGCCGAGCAGCAGCCGCAGGAGCGTCGACGCCTCGCCGGCCGCGACGCCGCCGGCGATCCACCACGACTCGGGCACGAGCAGCGTCGCGAACCACGAGCAGTGGAACAGCAGCAGCAGGATGCCGCCGAGCTTGGCCTTGCCGAGCGGCGCGCGATCGCCGACCAGCGCGATCGCGAGCAGCGTCGCGGACGCCACCAGCAGCACCGCCCCCGTCACGACGACCGCCGCCTGCACGCCGCCGGCGAACCAGCCCGGCGGCAGACCCGGCACTCCCGGCGCCACCGTGAGCAGCGCCCCGGCGATCGCGGCGAGGCCGCCCCACGCCTGCAGCCGCGGGTTCGGGCGGCGACCGCTGGCCGTGCGCTCGGCATCGAGCTGCGCGCTCTGCTCCAATGGGGCCCCTCTCGCTCCGTTGCCCCGATCCTGGCAGAGCCGCCGTCATCCCGTCCGATGCCGCGGCGCGCTGGCCTCGGATCGTTCGCTCGACTAAGCAGGCGTAGGCTGGGGCGACGCTTGTCTGACACGAAGAGGAACCGCATGCTGCTCGCCATCGTCAACGCCAAGGTCGTGCCCGTCGAGGGCGAGGAGTTCGAGGGCACGATCCTCGTGCGCGACGGCCGGATCGCCGAGCTCGGCGCCGATGTCGCGGTGCCCGAGGACGCGACGCTGCTCGACGTCGGGGGAGCGGTCGTCACACCCGGGCTCGTCGACGCGCACGTGCACCTGGGCGTGCATCCCGAGGGCGACGGCTCGAGCGCGAGCGACACGAACGAGATGACGAACCCCAACACCGCGGGCGTGCGCACGATCGACGCGATCGACCCGTTCGACGAGGGGTGGGATCTCGCGCTCGCGGGCGGCGTGACGACCGTCAACGTCAACCCCGGATCCGGCAACCCCATCGGCGGCCAGGCGACGACCCTGCACACGCACGGCCGCATCGTCGACCACATGGTGCTGCGCGAGCCGGCCGGCATCAAGAGCGCGCTCGGCGAGAACCCCAAGCGCGTCTACGCCGAGAAGAAGGTCACGCCCTCGACCCGCCTCGGCACGGCCAAGATCATCCGCGACGCGTTCGTCGCCGCGCAGAACTACCAGCGCCGCCACGCCGACCCCGACAACGACAAGCGCCACGACGTCGACCTCACGATGGAGGCGCTCGCGATGGTGCTGCGGCGCGAGATCCCGTGGCGCCAGCACGCGCACCGCGCCGACGACATCGTGACGGCGCTGCGCCTGCAGGCCGAGTTCGGCTACGACCTCATCATCGACCACGGCACCGAGGCGCACCTCGTCGCCGACCTGCTCGCCGAGCGCGGCGTGCCTGTGCTCATCGGCCCGCTCTTCACGACGAAGTCGAAGATGGAGCTGCGCGGCCGCTCGATCGCCAACCCCGGCCGGCTCGCGAAGGCGGGGGTCGAGCTCTCGATCATCACCGACCACCCGGTCATCCCCATCTCCTTCCTCGTGCACCAGGCAGCCTTCGCCGTGCGCGAGGGCCTCGACCGCGAGACGGCGCTGCGCGCCATCACCATCAACCCCGCCAAGGCGCTCGGCGTCGACGACCAGGTCGGCTCGATCGAGGTCGGCAAGCGCGCCGACCTCGTGGTGTGGAGCGGCGACTGGATCGACACCATGGCCCGCCCCCGCACCGTGCTCATCGACGGCCGCGTCGTGTTCGAGCACGACGCGACCACCGGCGAGGAGCGCATCGCGCCGCGCGACGAGGTGCCACTCGCGCTGAGCCAGGAGTGACTGGCCGGCCGGGAGACTCGCTCAGCCGCGGCAGGCGGGTCACGACCCTCATCGTGCTCGGCCTGCTCGCGGGGCTCGGGCCGTTCACGATCGACCTCTACCTGCCGGCGTTCCCGGCGGTCAAGGACGACTTCGGCACGACGGATGCGGTGGTGCAGCTGACGCTGTCGGCCACGACCCTGGGGTTCGCCTTCGGGCAGCTCGTCATGGGGCCGCTCTCCGACCGCATCGGCCGCAGGCGGCCGCTGCTGATCGCGACGAGCGTGCACGTGCTCGCGAGCGTCGCCGTCGCGCTCGCGCCCGACATCGTGACGCTCTCGCTCATGCGCGTCATCCAGGGCTTCGGTGCGGCCGCGGGCACCGCTGTCGCGATGGCGATGGTGCGCGACCTCTTCGCCGGCAAGCGGCTCACGACAGCGCTGTCGCGGCTCGCGCTCGTGATCGGCATCGCGCCGATCGCCGCGCCCGTCGTGGGCTCGTGGCTCGTCGGCATCATGCACTGGCGCGGGCTGTTCTGGGTGCTCGCCGCGTACGCCGCGATCGTGATCGTGCTGCAGCTGCTGCTGCTGCGCGAGACGCTGCCGCCGCACCTGCGCAGCGCGCCGGGGCACTCGACGCTCGCGCAGCGCTACCGCGCCGTGCTCACCGACCGCGTCTTCGTGGGCGTCGCGATCATCGGCGCGAGCATCTTCGGCGGCATGTTCGCCTACATCTCCACCTCATCGCTGCTGCTGCAGGAGGTCTACGGCTTCTCGCCGGGGCAGTTCGGGCTCGTGTTCGCGCTCTGCTCGGTGGGCGTGCTGATCGGCACCCAGACGGCCGGGCGCGCGGCGAACCGCTTCGGCCCGCAGTGGGTGCTCGCGGTCTCCACGGCGCTCCTCGTGGTCTCCGCATCCGCCATCGTCGTGCTCGACGTCGCGGGGCTGGGCGTCGCGGGGCTCGTGCCGCCGCTCGCGGTGTACGCCTTCGCGTTCGGGCTCTCGATGCCGTGCGTGCAGACGCTCGCGCTCGTCGGCCACAGCCGCGAGGCAGGCACGGCCGCATCGCTGCTGGGCGCGCTCAACATGTCGATCGCCGGCCTCGTGAGCCCCATCGTGGGCCTGTTCCGCATCGAGAACGCCGTGCCGATGGGCGTGATCATGCTGGCGTGCGGTGTGCTCGCGACGTGCTCGCTGTGGTTCGTCGTGCGCCCAAGGCAGGTGCCGGCGATCGAGTGACGCCCCGGGCGGCGCTTAGGATGGCGGCATGACCGACGAGCTCGCGAAGGCGCAGGCAGAACTCGAGGCGGCCAGGAAGGCCCAGCTGGAGGCGGAGGCGCGACTGGCGGAGCTGCAGGCCAGCGCGGAGCGTGCCGAGACGGATGCGCCGCCGCCCGCCGCCGACGACGAGCGCCCCGAGGACGTTCCGCCCGTCGCCGAGAGCTTCGAGG